>CAYWOV010000045.1:0-10149 GCA_964459965.1 uncultured Planctomycetaceae bacterium
GTCCGGTAAAGACGATAAGAGGGCGCCCATCGCCGACCAGTGCTTCAAAAAAGCCGCGGGTTGTGGAAATCATGTTTGTCGTGGCTCGTGCATGACCATTGGGCAAAGTTTACCCGAACGGTCCGCTGCCAGAATCAAAAACCGCGATTCAATAGAGACATTAACAGGCCGGATAGCAAGAAGGCGGTAAACGATCCGTTTAACGCGGCGGTTGGACGGGCCGCGAATTGGCGTTCGTCACCGTTGCGTGATCACGGTCGCATCATCACGGTCGCATCATCACGGTCGCGTGATCAAGACGTCGACAAGGCCGACCAGGAACAGGCCGAGACTGATAACGGCGTTTACATTGAAGAACGCCACATTGACCCGTGTCAGGTCGTCCGGTCGCACCAGCCAGTGCTCGTAGGCCAATAACAGACCGACGGAGATCACGCTGCCAAGAAAAAGCGTTCCGAGTTGGGCGCTCCACCACAGTCCCAGCAGGCAGGCGACGGTCAACAGATGGCTGACGGCGGCGATCCGCAGTGCTCGGGCAACGCCGAAACGGGCCGGTACACTGGAGAGCCGGTGCGAGCGATCGAAATCGACGTCCTGGCAGGCGTAAATGATGTCGAACCCGCCGACCCAAAAGAAGACCGCCAGTCCTAGCAAAACGGGCGGCCAGGCGATGTTGCCGGCAATCGCGATCCAGGCCGCGATGGGCGCGAGCATCAGAGCGGCGCCGAGCCAATAGTGGGCCAGAGACGTCCAGCGCTTGGCGTATGAGTAACCGCAGAGGAATGCCAGGACGGGCACGGACAAGAGCAGCGGCAGTCGATTCGGGAGGAAGAGCAACGTCGAGGCGATGAAGGCGGCGGCGCAAATGACGGTGAACAGCACTACCACGCGCAAGCTCAACAATCCGGCCGGCAAGTGGCGGCCGGATGTCCTGGGGTTTTGCGCGTCGATGTGCCGATCGGCGATGCGGTTGAACGCCATCGACGCCGAGCGCGCGAAGACCATGCACAAGAGGATGCCGGCCAGATCGCGCCAGCGAAACTCGACCGTTCGCCAGGCCAGGACGGCCGAAAAGAGCGCGAACGGAAGAGCGAAGATCGTGTGGCTGAAGCGGATCAGCTCCAGGAACCGCCGGACCTGCGCGAAGCCCGCGTCGATCATTGCTGAATCAGGCCTTTGTGCCGCTCGACGTTGCGTTCCCATTCCTTTTTGAGCCGCTTGCGATCGCTCGGAGGCATTGCGGCTTTGTAGTGCAAGGTCTGACCACCGGTCAGCTCTTTAATCTGGTCGATGGCCAAACAGCGCACCGCGAGGCGGTCGTGCTCCAACCAGTCCACCAGCTGTCTCGAAGTCTTGCGGTCGCGGGCGTCTTCGTTGTTGTAGCCCCAGAGGAGCCGCAAGACAATCGCGCGATCGTCCATGTCGTTTCCCAAGCCCCGCGGGCCGGATGGGAACGAGGACGTTAACTCTTTTCGCAAAAACTCCGCGTGGTCCGCGGCCAAGGGGAGCCAGGCTCGAAGGCCGTTGGCTGCGGCGTGAACCGCCTCCTCATGACCCACTTGCGCGAGAACTTCGACGAGGGCCGCGTATTGATCCGTCAGAGCCAGCGTCTTCACGGCAAATTCGGCTACTTTGGCATTGCGGTCGGTTTTGGCGACCGTGCCGATCGACGCCGAGACCGGCTGGTCGGGCAGAAAGTCGCCCTCGAACTCGCGGGTCAGTTTGAGCAACGCCGCGGGAATACGGCGACTGTCCGGATTCAGCCAGGCCAAAACCGACCCGCCCTTGGGCGGAATGGCGAAGCCTGCCCGATCGGTTGCCACGGCGCGATCGATCGGCGCCAGAGAGATCCCGCGGCCGGCCGGCAATGTCCGTTGGCGACCCACCGATTCGGTGAAACGCACATCGCCGGAAACGACATACAGGCCGCCGCGATAACCGGTTTCCTTCGCGTCTTCGCCAGGCTTGTTTGGAAAGCCCGGCACGATTTCCAAACCGCACTGGGTCTCGGGGCGGAGGAATGTGAGCTGCCAAACTTCGTCACGCACCTTGAGCGCGATCGTCAACGGTTTGTAGTCGGTTCCCGGCAACTTCGATCCGCCGCTACGAATCACGATTCGCCCCTCGCGCAACTCGATTCCGAAGCGGGTCGTGCTGGTGGGCGCCAACAGCCGAACCGACGTTCCGCCCAAGACCCAAACGCGGCACAGACCGTCGCCCAGGTCGAGGACGCTATCGAACGGGTCCGGTGCGACGAGCTGGTCGGCACGCCGATCGATGCCCATCGGCACCGGAGGACTGGGCACTGTTGCTCTTGCGTTGGGATCGAGGTTCACCGTGTCGGGCGGGGCATCGCTCGGATTTGGCAGAGTCAGGCCGGGTCGCTGGAGCACGAACCAATCGTCCCGAGCCGAATCATAACCCAGCAGAATCGACTTCGAGACCAGCTTCACCTCGGGCACCGGTTCGGTCGGCGCTGCGGGGGCCGACACGTCGGCATTCGGTTTTGAAGGAGTTGAGTCGGCGCTCGCCTTCGTTCCCGCCGCTGAAGGCGAAGGGGGGGAAGTTGGTGCAGCGGGACGCGGAGCAATTAGTGCCACGGTGGTTGGCAAGGTGGAACCGCTCTTGGAGCCATTAACGGCGGCCGATTTTCCCGCGGCAACGTCCATTGCCGAGTGCGCGCCCGTTGGTGGCGCCTTCCGGTCCGCGGACGGATTCGGCGCGACCACCGCGCCGGGTGCCTCAACGGGAGGCTCGTCCGGCCGCGTCACTCCGGGGCCGCCGAGAGCTTTGCCAGTCTCGGCTGGCGATGCCGAGTCGGCGACGGCAATCGCGGTCTCTTTCGACGGAGGTCCCGGCTTTGAAGGCTCGGCACCGGCTTCGGTCTGTTGGAGCGCCGGAGCGGATGCGTCTCCGAACCCCAGCCATTTGCTGATTCGCTTGCTGTAGTCCGGGTCGGTCACAATCAGCACGACAAACACGGCGATGAGAAGTGCCGGCACGAAAAGCGTCACCGCGCGCCGCCAAAAGGGCCGCGGCTTCAGGTAGTCGGGCAGCGCGCTGCCAATCGTCTCCGTCTGCTCTTTTTCCTGGAGTGAGGTGATGACGGCATCAGCGTCATCGACGTCGTCCGGGGTGTCGGCAGGCTTTTCTGCGGCTACGGCGGCCTGGTTATCGCCGCTTCCCTGTGAGACCAGCCCATACATTCGCCGACGACTTTCCGACGCGATCTCGACCGGCTCGCCCAAAACGAGGGTTAAAATCTGATGGCACGCGGCCGCCTCCGCCAGATGAATGTCCGACTCCAGACACCGTTTTTCGACGTCCGTCACCTTCTCGGGCGGCAACGTATTGTCGAGATATTCGGCGACCGTGTTGGCGTCGAGGCTGTCGTCGCCGCCCTCGACGCCGGGAGCCGTCAGACGGCGGCGGCGCATCACGTCGCGGATGCGCTCAACCAGATCGGAAGCAAACTTGCTCTCGGACAGTTTGTTGCCAATCTCCTTTGTCTGAGACGGCTCGAGAATGTCGTCCAGATAGGCCAACAATGTCCGCAGCGTCAATCGCATGATCCGGTCCTCAACGTTTATCAACTGGCCGTACGGCGCGTGCCGTCTATAACAGTGGGTGCGGGAGACGCAATCCGTGCAAGAATCGCCCGAAAAAATTAAAATGCCGACTGGCAATTAGCGAACTTGGGCCCACGGCGACGGTTGTTCGGCCCAAACCGCGGGAATATCATCGACGCGGTCGTTCCGGAGCGCGCTCATGGCAACATTTGCAGTCATTCTTCCCGCGGCCGGAAAAAGCACGCGGTTCACGTCCCACAAGCGAAAAAAGCCGTTCATCGATTTGAAAGGCCGTCCGGTTTGGGTGCGGGCCGCAGAATGCTTCATCAACCGTGACGATGTGCGCCAACTGTTGCTGGTTGTTTCTCGCGAAGACATGGAATGGGTCAAGGAAAAGTTCCGCCCAAATCTCGCGTTTATGAACGTCGATCTCGTCGAGGGGGGCTCGGAGCGATTCCAATCCGTGCAGAACGCGCTGGCCCGAGTCAAAAGCAACATCGAATTTGTGGCCGTGCACGACGCGGCGCGGCCGTTGATCGTCAAGGAATGGGTCGACGCCGTCTTCGCGGAGGCCGAGAAGTCGGGGGCCGCCATCCCCGCCATTCCGACGTCCAACACGTTGAAACGCGTCGGGCCCGATCGGACTATCCTGGAAACGGTGTCGCGGGACGGACTCTGGCAAGCACAGACACCGCAAGTGTTTCGGCGGCAACTCCTGCTCGAGGCGTTTGCCAAGCGGGGCGACGTGGCCGCCACGGACGAGGCACAGCTCGTCGAGAATACGGGCTATCCGGTCAGTGTCGTCGAAGGCTGGCCGATGAACATCAAAATCACGACATTCGCCGATTTCAAGATGGCCGAGGCGCTGACCGACGCGCTCCCCAAGCCAAAATTGCTGGGCGGAATGCATCCGTTTGCTGACGAAGCGCCCCGGGACCTCTTTTGAGCGGACGCCGATCGCCCAATGCCATCTCCCAGCTTACTCATCAGCGTCCGCAGTCTTGCTGAGGCCCGCGCGGCCGTCGACGGCGGTTGCGATCGACTGGATGTGAAAGAACCGCTTCGCGGGCCGCTCGGAATGGCCAACTTAGACGTGATCGCCGAGATCGCCGCATTTTCCGTGCAGTCGAACGGTCGTCGCAATTCACTGCCGTGCAGCGTCGCCTTGGGCGAAATCGATGACTTGCGTAAAGTCGACGGCGTGGTCGCACTGCCTTTTGGAGTCACCGATATCAAGCTCGGGCCGGCTCGCCTTGGAACCCTGAAATGTTGGAAACAAGGCTGGCGAGATGCGTTGGCACGGTTCACGTCGGATGGGCGCGGATCAGTCCGACACGTGGCAGTCGCTTATGCGGATTGGCAAGCGGCCGACGCACCGCGGCCAGAGGAGATACTTTCGGCCGCGATCGAATTCGGTGCGGATGGTTTTTTGATCGATACTTGCCGCAAAGATTCAGGCAATCTGTTGCAGGCCCTGAGTCGCGACGACCTGCGGCGACTCGCGGCTGTGGCCCACCAATCGGAGATCACGCTAGCCCTGGCGGGCAGCCTGCGATTGGAGGATCTCGCCGCGCTGGTCGAGTTCGGTCCGGATGTGATTGCCGTGAGGGGCGCCGCGTGCGACCGCGGGCAGCGCTCAGCCGACGTCTCGTCAACTTGCGTTCGACAGCTTAAGGCGGCGATCTGCCATTGGTTTGTGCCGGCTGGAAAGGCGCCGCTTCATGCGTGACCACGAAGCGGCAATGCTCTGCTACGTTCGCCTGGCCGATGTTTCGCAGCGTAAGCATCAGCCGGTCGGACGCGACAAATTACTCGTGCTCGCGGCCGCCGCCGCCTGTCACGCCGGTTGGCCGGAAGTGGCCGAACGCTGTCGAGCACTCGTGTTGGAGCACAATCCGGCGCATCTCCTCGGAAATTTTGGATCAGTTGCCGAGGCACTGCGCAGCGACGACTTCAAACCGCTCGTCAGGCAGCATGAACGGCTGTGCGGCTACGAACGGGCCGAATTCTTGGTGAACGACCTTGGGCTGGAACCACGAGAGCCGTCGACCCAAGACGTCAAAACGGCCGGCCAAATTGCGCTCGATTTGCTGGCATCGCCACGCACTCCGGGATGAGCAGACGAGATTCACCGAATCGTCGCATCTTCGCGGTCGCCGGCGATCGTGATCGGCGCCGGCCTGGAGAAGTTGCGGTAGTGCGACAAGTCGGCGGGCATGTTCTCCGGATGTTCGGCCGGCGGCTGGCGATCGGTCCGAGGCTTGCTTCCTGGAAGGAAAGGCGCTTTTCGCACCGGAACAAACCGAATCGTCGAAGCCTTGTCGGAGTTCATACTTTCATCATCGGACGAAGCGGCCGGTGTCTTGTCGGCGGGCATGCTCGACGACTTCTCGCGCACGCGTGCCACGTTGTGGATAGGAGCTTTCGATGTCTGCGACGTCCCTGCGGCGCCCTGGCTCGAGCGATTTGAACGCACTTTTCGTTTGACGACGGAGCTGCCGGCCCGAGGCGGAGTCGCTGTATCGCTTGGGACCCGCAGAGTCGTTCCGATTTTCAGTCGATCGTTGGGAGTATGGAGCTGATCGCGGTTGGCCTCGAAAACCTCTCGATAACGGCGGCTATCGCCGAGGTAATGCAGAGCAATTTTCGTCAGTGTGTCGCCCCGCCGTACGCGATGGGTCTGGGACCTGGCTGAATCATTGGCATCCGGCTCCGGACTGCGGCCAGACGGATCGTTGGCCAACGGGATGTCGCCGGTCGGATGGAGTGCCGCCCGATTGTCATGCGGCGTATTCTCATCACTTACAGACTCGGCACCCGGAATATCGCGCGTCGGATTGTCGCGGGTGCACGTGTTGCGATGCGGATCAGCGATCGTTGAACTTTCGGGCGGCGAATCACTCGGCGGAGATTTATCGGCGATTTTGCCGTGGTCTGGCTCGGTGTTAGCCGACTGCCAGGCGACATTCTGATGAAGCACCAATTTCCTCCGCCCCACGGAGAGGGCGTTGGGCCGGATAACAATGCCATTCGTCGCCGTGTCATTCGAGACGATGTCCTTTGAGGCCGCGTCGGTCGAGACGGTGTCCTTCGAGACTGTGTCATTGGACACAGTCTCTTTCTGGCCGTTCATCGGATCGGTGGGGGGGGCCGCAGAAGTCAGCAACTCGGACGAAGTGGCGGACTTCTCGACAACGGGAAACGCCGGTGCCGTTCCGGGCTTCGACGTGTTGATCTCGGGGGCGGCCTTTTCGGTGTCGATGGACGCGGTCTCAGTATCGACCGCTGTGGGCATGTCGTTTGTCGGCATCTTCGGCTCGGTCACCACGTTGCCGTTCAAAGACGCGATTCTTGCTTGGGGGATCTGTTTCGTCTTCTCAGCAATCGCGTGCTGCTCTCGATCTGCCGATTGAGTGCCTGGCAGATCCCCAAAAGGCTCGACCGACTGAATCCCCTGCAGGGTGACAGTCGGAATGCTTGGCTTCTCGCGGGCTGACTTTGCATCGGCGATGTACGGCTTGGGTCCGGGAAGCTGGGCGATCTTCTCATCAAGGATCTTGGCGCGGGCGAGCTTCAAGCCGCTCTCGACGAATTCCTCATTTCGAAAGCAGAACGCTGCCGCAAATCCGATGACCAGAATTGCGAGCGAGAGACCGAGAACCTTATCGCGACCCATGAACCACCTGCGTCGATGCCTGTATACCGTTTTGTGCAGTAATTGCATTTGAGCGACTCCTTAGCGCCGCCCTCGTCGAATCGTGATATCGGATCGCACTTGGCGTCGATCGGAGCAGAATTGATCCAACGCGCGCGAACTTGAGAATTTATTTTTGCCAGCGTCCAGATGGCTGGATAATGCCAGCATTGCCGGTCCCAGACCGAAATGATTTCAAGGACCAGGCGGCTCAATCCGAGAATGCGGCATCTGTTAGAACGTCGGACGCCGCTGTCGAGGAGGGGATGATGCGCCTACACGATCGGGCAACGCCTGTCCAGGATCAGAGAAGCGACTCCGACCCCTAACGCATCGCGTACGCTTCGCACAAACCGTTCAACCAGTCTTTTCGGCAGCCTTTATTCGACTGCCCCAATCGCGCCGTCAGTCATATCCCTTGTCGAGCGAAGCGACCCCGTACTTTTGCTGAACCTCGCGTCAATGAGCCGTAAACCGGTCCGCTCGCAAAGAAAACGTGACAGATACTTGCCTCGGCCATTGCCCGCCTCCAGCGGGCACGTTGGCGCCAGGCGCGGGCCGGTGCAAGCCTTCTGGGCCACCGCAGCCGCTGAGATTCTCAATTTCCCCCCCAGCGAGAACAGGAAATCAGTCATGCTTCAGTCTCCCCCGCAACTCCCGGACCTGAGCGTCGACTTTATGTCGTGGATCAACGCGGAGCTACGTCGACGCATTGAAGGACCGAAGCCGTCAGAAGAGCAAGAAGACGAGAAGAGCGGCATCGTGAACCGGCTGAAGGCGTATTTGATACGCGCTTAAGCGACGGACGACAAGAGGAAAGCGCCCGCGCGCTCGAAGGAAAAACTCCCGGTGGCTCGTCACCGCTGCGCTAGTCCCGTGACCTAGTCAAACGGCACATCCGTGCGGCGTGAGACTTCGCGCAGGTCGTCGACCACCGGCCCCAAGAGTGGGATGCCATCGCGGCGGATTTGCTCCTCGGCCAAGCGCTCGGGATCACCGGGAATCAACGGTCCGTCGGTCCCCGGAGCCGCTTTCGTTGCGCGGAACGTGCGGATCCAGTCGTCGACCTGCCGTTTGAACTCGGTCGGATCGATGAACGCGTCGATCTTGAGCGCGCCGAAAAAATGACCGATCCCTTTGCCGACGACACGTTCCTGCGTCGTCTTCAGCATGATGAACGGAGGGGTAAAGGGACCCCAATTGGCACCTGACAGCGGGCCGCACAGGAGGTCGACCATCGCCGAAAGGCAATAGCCCTTGTGGCCGCCGCGATCTTTGTCGGAGCCCATGGGCAAAAGCGCGCCGCCGGAGAGAACGTCGAGCGGATTGGTGGTCGGCCGACCTTCGACGTCGACGGCCCAACCCTCGGGAATCGCCTCTTTTCGGCGAATGGCGTTTTCGACTTTCCCGAATGCGGCCGACGTCGTCGCCATATCAATCACAATTGGCGGCTCTTCGAGCCCGGGAAACGCGACCGCCATCGGATTGGTTCCCAAGCGGCGCTCCGCCCCCCACAGCGGGGCGACGATGCTCGTCGTGTTCGTCATGCAAAAGCCGATTAAGTCACGCTTGAGCGCTTGCAGGACGTAATAGCCGGCGATTCCATAGTGATTCGTGTTGCAGGTGGCCACCCAACCGGCTCCCACCCGCTCGGCTTTTTCCATCGCCAGTTCGTTCGCCCGGCTGGCGACTGTCATCCCCAGACCGTTATCACCGTCGACTGTCGCTGCCGCGGGACTGTCGCGGACGATGCGGATATTGGGCTTCGGGTTGACCCGACCGGCCTCCATCAGATCGACGTAGGCCTTCAGGCGGGCAACTCCGTGGGTGTCGATGCCGCGCGTGTCGGCCACGATCAGAATCTCTGCCGCCTGAGCCGCGTCGGCTGGCGAGATTCCAAACGACTCAAACACGCGGCGACAGAACTCGTGCAAGCGTTCAGGGGCGAATCGACTCATGGATTTTCGCGATCGAGGTGTACGTCAGGCGTTTGAATTGAAGAATGCCACCGAACGACCCATCGCGTCGCGATTCAAATGCCCGCGCCCGGGTTGTCGGGAAGACTGTGATTCATGGAGAGGGCCGGCTCGGCTTCTTGCGGGCAGCCGACAACTCGGGCTGGGACACCCGCCACGGTGCAATGTGGAGGAACGTTGTCGAGCACGACACTTCCTGCACCCACCTTGGCCCTCTTCCCGATCTCGACATTTCCGAGAATTTTCGCCCCGGCGCCGATCAAGACACCTTCGCGAACTTTCGGGTGACGGTCACCCGTCTCCTTACCCGTTCCGCCGAGCGTGACTTCGTGCAGCATGGAAACGTCATTCTCGACGACGGCCGTCTCGCCAATCACAACTCCCGTGCCGTGGTCGATGAGAATGCCGTGGCCAATGCGGGCTGCCGGATGAATGTCGACGGCAAAAACCTGTGAAATTCGGTTTTGCAGAAAGAGCGCCAGTGATTTGCGTTTCTGTTCCCAGAGCCAATGTGCGATGCGGTACGCTTGGAGCGCCTGGAAGCCTTTGAAGTACAGAAAAGGCTGCGAATAGGTTTCGGTCGCAGGATCCCTTTCTTTGACGGCCCGCAGATCGGCTCGGACCGACTGAGCGATTTCCGGCGCGGCGCTCAGGGCTTCATCGATCACTTCGCGAACAAGCATTTCGGCCAGGCTCGGCCCACCCAACTTTTCCGCCAGGTGAAAACTCAACGCCTCTTCCAGCCGACTGTGTCTGAGAATCGTGGCGTGCAGGGAGCTGGCGAGGATCGGTTCTCGCTCAACTTCGCGGGCCACCTCGGCACGGATCGCGGCCCACACCGGGTCGATCGACGGCTGCGCCTCGCTCGGACCGGACCTCTTTTCCGCACGGTGGTCGCTCGATTTGGTCT
>CAYWOV010000046.1:0-10134 GCA_964459965.1 uncultured Planctomycetaceae bacterium
AATGGGCGCTGTGTTTGCATGGAAATCGACGCATGTTGCCCGTTGAACAGAGTGATCTTGGGCGCGTACATGACGTTTGCCGTCGTCGTGAATTGGGTGGTGCTCGCGAGCCGTTTGGTTTGTTGCTCGTTCAAGACGGCGACCGCGACGGGAAGATAATCGTCGACTGACGACTGGGCCCGCACCACGGGCATGCCGATTCTCGTTTCGGCCGGAGGATCGCCGTCGCTGCCGGCCGAGAAGGCTTCCAGGTACTGCCACGAAATTCCGGTCGTAGACGCGATGTCACGTTCGTCCGTAATCAGACGGGTTTCAATACAAATCTGGCAGTGGCCGCTCTGTTCCCAGGCGCTGATATTCTTGGCGATCTCGGCGTGCACATGGGGAGGCGCGTTGACCGAAAGCCTTTTATCGTCGAGCGAAAACCGGCTTTTGGCCCATTCGTCCGTCGTGGCCGCGTAGTTGCCGGTGCTGACTCTCAACAGGGTGAGCATGCTGAACGAGAGGCCAAGGCGGGCCTCTTCCCTTGAGATTTTCCCCACGGCGGCGGTCCGGTCGAGTGCCTTTTCGATGTTGTAACTACGGGTCACGCTCGGTCCCGAATCAATCTGGGCTGCCGGCAGCAGGGCGCTGTCCCAGCTCGATCCAACGTGGGGCATCCAATCGAACGAGTGATCGGGCGGCGGTGCCGGCTCGTTGGCGTCGGTAAACCCGCAGACGCCGACGAGGCCGATCAACACAGCACAAGCGGCCGTCTGCCAGCGGCTGCGGACGAGGCCGGCCGATCGCAGAGCCTTGATGCGGTTGCCTATCGCGCGTTTACGAAAGAACGATGACAGGAAGCCGAGAATCGAAGCGGGCAGCATCACGTTCCAGGGCGATGCGGACTTCGGGTTCTGGGCCAGTTTCAGCAGCAGTTCGCCGTAGTCGCGAACCGGTTGTCCCCCGAGCCGGCGGATGGCGAAGGCGTCGCAGGATTGTTCCCGCAAGTTGCGGAACCGGGCGGCCGCCAGCCAGTAAACGGGATTCCACCAGTGGACGGCCCGGATGATGACCAGCAGCCAATTGACGGCGATGTGCCAACGTCGCACGTGCGCCAGCTCGTGCAGCATCACCATCCGCAGTTGGTCGTCGTTCAGCGTGGCCGTCGACGGGGGGAGCAAAAGCCGCGGACGGAAGAGACCGAAGACGGCTGGCTGCGAAACGCCGTCGAAGAAGACCAGCGGAATGCGGCGGCGGGTTCCGGCCTGCCGGCAACACTCGTCCGACAGCAGGCTGGCCCGCCGATCGGCAGCCAGCGCCGTGTGATTGACGGAGCGTGAGAAGCGCCATTGGCAGAAGAGGGTCCAACAGAGAAATCCGCATCCGCCCGCGAGCCACGTCCAGGAGAGGAGTGGTTCAACCCAGTCCACGGTCGGCGGCGGCTCGACTGCGTCGATCACCGGTGCGTCGGCAATCGCGGCGGGCGGTTCCGGCAATTTTGAAGCGGCCGCTGCGCGCGGATCATCGGGGAGGGCGTCGGTTTGTGGTCCTCTGTTCCACAGGACCGAGAGGTCGCAGCGCAGAACGTATTGCAGGCTGCAAGGGCTGGTCGGCGCGACCGGAACGAGCAACCGCAGCAGCACGAGACTCCAAAGCCACGCCATTTGGCGGGCCGAGATCCAGCGGCGAAAGCAGACGTTGATGACAAGCACGACGCACGCGAGCAAGGCGGCCCAGATGCCGGCCCCGACGGCCAGGTTGAGTCCCCAAGCCGGCCATTCGCACCAGTCGCTCAAGAAGGCCATGAATCCGTTCATGATTTTCGATCCTGTTCATTGAGAATCTGCCGGAGCTGTGCGATTTCGTCCGGCGACAAGTTGGCACTGCGGAGGAAATGGGCCAGAAGGGGGGCCGATTCGCCGCCGAACACCCGATCCAAAAACGACCGGCTGGCCTGTTTGATACAGTCTGAGCGGCGCACGCGCGAGCGGTAGACGTACCGATTGGCCTGGCGCTCGTAGGTGAGCACGCCTTTCCGCACGAGGCGATGCAGCATGGTCTTCACGGTCGGGGGCGCCCAATCGGCCTGATCGGCCAGCCGGGCGATCACCTCCTGCGCCGTGAGGGGCTGGGCGTCCCAGACGACATTCATCACCTGCCATTCGGCATCGGAAATGGAAACTTGGCGCGTCACGACGAACCTCCCTGATTCGATTACGCGTGTAAATAATTACATTTGTAATCGGAGTCAACTCGAAATCCAGAGGTGCCGACCGATCCAGCTAAGATCCAATCGCGGGAAGCGAATAGAGTGGAGTTGCCATAATCATGCTTCCAATGCGTGCATTACCCCCTGCCACGATAAAACTCGCCGTAGCCGCACAACTGGTTTGCGCGGGCTACTTGCAGTTCATCGAGTGGGTTCCCGTTTTTCCGTGGAATGATCTGTCGCACGGGAACGGGCAGGAGCGGCTGGATGTGATCCTGGCTGTCGTGCAATTGGCGATCGCCTTTGGATTCTGGATTTCCAGCCGCATCGCCATGGGATTGGGTCTAGCCGCGTACTTTGGCTGGATGTATCTGCAGATCGACAGTTGGTGGCGACCGTATCTCTTTGGCGGTCGCACCGTCGGGCCGCATTGGTACTTCGCGCGGACTTACAAATTCTTGCCGATCATTGATCGTCGGCCCACGCCGGACGCGGCCCACGTGGTGTTGCAAATTCTCCTCGCGGCCGTTTTGATCACAGGCGTTGTCGCGTTCTATCGAGTGGTCCGCCGCCCCCCGTTGACGGCAAAGTCGGCGGCTCTCGACGCCGGTCGGTGACGAGCCGATCGTGCTCGCACCCGAGCGGACCGCGGATCGGAGTGAGGTCGACACGCCATGGTTGAAACGCCCTCCACGCCCGTCGCCGAGGCGTACAAACGCTGGTCGGGCGAAGAATCGTTCGATGCCGTTGTCATCGGTTCCGGTATCGGCGGGCTGGGTGCCGCCGCCCTGTTGGCGAAGCAGGCCAAAAAGCGGGTGCTCGTGCTCGAGCGGCACTACGCGGTGGGCGGCTTTACGCACGTGTTTCATCGGCCCGGCTACGAATGGGACGTCGGCGTGCATTATCTGGGTGACTTAGAACCCGGAGGTTTTTTGCGGGCCGTGTTCGACGACGTGTCCGACGGGAAACTCGAGCGGGCCGACATGGGGGCGGTTTACGATCGGGCCGTCATCGGCGAGGAGGTCTTCGATTTTCCCAAGGGGAAAGAGCGGCTCAAGGCGGCTCTCGTCGATCGCTTTCCTGAGGAAGCGGCCGCGATCGAGCGGTATTTTCGGTTGATCGCGCGCGTGCAGCGGAGCATGCGGCTGTACTACCTGGACAAGGCGATCCCTTCATTTTTGTCGCGGGTGATCGGCCCGCTTTTGCGCTGGCGATATCTGCGGGACGCGGACAGAACGCTGGGCGAGGTGCTCGACGGACTCACGCGGAATCGGCTGCTCAAAGCCATGCTCAGCACGCAATGCGGCGATTACGGGCTGCCGCCCAGCCAGGCGAGTTTCGCGATCCACGCGCTGGTCGCCAGTCATTACTTTGAGGGGGGCTATTATCCGGTCGGCGGAGCGGGGCGCATCGCCGATTCGATGATTCCCGTGATTGAGGCGGCCGGCGGTCGGGTGTTGTCGCGGGCCGAAGTGGGGCAGATCGTCGTCGAACAGGGCAGGGCGATCGGCGTGCAAATGGCCGCCGACGGCCGCGTGATTCGCGCACCGATCGTGATCAGCGACGCGGGTGTCGCCAACACGTTCGGCCGTTTGTTGTCGCCCCCGGTCGCCGCGCGCCACGGGTTGCTCGAGCGCTTGAAAAACACCCGGCCGTCGGGCGCGCACTTGTGTCTCTACATCGGCCTGGCGACGACGGCGAGTGAGCTGGGACTGCCCAAACACAACTTCTGGATCTATCCCGACGAGGACATCGACCGCCTGTATGCCGAGGGACTCGCAAACCCCGAGGTGGCCTGTCGAGCGGCGTATCTCTCGTTTCCGTCGGCCAAGGATCCCGATTTCGAGCAGCGCTGCCCGGGGCGGGCGACGATCGATGTGATCGGATTCGTTGCTTACGACGCGTTTTCCCGCTGGGAGCAAAGCCAGTGGAAAAAGCGGCCGGCGGATTACGAGGCCCTCAAGGAGCGGCTGGCCGCGAGTCTGCTGGAGATTCTCTATCGACACGTGCCGCAGGTCCGCGGCAAAGTGGACGTCTACGAGCTTTCGACGCCGCTGACCACCCGGCACTTCGCCAATCAACAGCATGGCGAGATCTACGGTCTCGACCACACGCCGAGCCGCTTCCGCCAAAACTGGCTGCGACCGCAAACGCCAATCCCCGGCCTGTTTCTCACCGGCCAGGACGTCGCCTCCTGCGGCGTGGCGGGCGCCCTGGTGGGCGGCGTGCTTTGCGCTTCGGCCGTCCTGCGACGAAACTTGATTGGAACCATCGCGCGAACCGCAAAGGACCATGCGAAATCCGCGGCGAGCGTGACACCGGCCCTGGAACCGGTTTGATTACGCGCCCGAATCGTCGTGTTTCCCTGAGAAATATCTCCGGCGCCAACACCTGGCCGGTCTCATTCGTCCAACATTGTGCAGGCGATTGCCAAGCGACTCGAAGAGCCCAGGGTGAGCATGTGACGGCGTCCGATGAGCAACGCCTGTTGAGTGGTCTGCGGGCCGGGCGGCCGGAGGCTTGCGCGGAGCTTGTGCAGGTTCATTACAAGGCCGTGTATCGTTGGCTGGTTCATCTGACTCGCGACGTTCATTGGGCCGAGGATCTGACGCAGGAGACGTTTGCGGCCGCGTGGCAGAAGATTGGCGGGTTTCAGGGGAATGCGAGCCTGGGGACGTGGTTGCATCGGATCGCGTACACGAAGTTCATCGATTCGCAGCGGACGCGGCAGCGGGCCGACGGGGTGCTCGACCGGGTCGCCCGACTGGAGGGTGGTTCGGTCGATCCGTTCGAGGCTGCGGCGGCGGATGAGGAGGCGGAGCAGTTATATCGTGCCTTGGACGAACTGCCGGCTGCCGAGCGGGCCGCTTTGGTGCTGCATTATTTGCAGGGGCTGAGTTATCGCGAGATGTCCGTCGTACTCGAAGAGCCGGCAGGAACTGTGAAATGGCGGACCAGCCTGGCCCTCGACTGTTTGCGGGAATTGTTACCAGACGAGGTGACGGAAGATGCAATCGCAAGAAAGCCCGGATCCGGACCCATCGCTTAGGGCGCTCGAAGCGAGGCTGCGTGCTTTGCCCGAGCCGGCGGTGCCGACGGGTCTCGAGGCGCGTTTGCTGGCGGCCATTCCAAACAATGTCGCGAACGATGCGGCGATTTGTGTCGCGACCAATGACCGGACGGATGATCAAATCGATTTCAAAGTCGCGAGGCAGGGGTGGGTCGCCGTGGCGAGCGCGATTCTGGCTTTGGCCACCGTGTGTTTGCTGGCAGTGTTTGCCTCGCGCGGCCGCGACGGCGACGAGGGGCTGGTTGCGATTCACGATGTGAGTCTGCCGGCGTCGCAGAATCGATCTCTGCCGATGGACGAATTGACCGACATCGTCCTCTCACCGCTCGACGAGCGAATCCTGCGTCGGGCCGGCTTGTCGACGTTTCGCTGGACCATTCAAGAACCTCCGCCCGTGAAAGCTTCGTACTCGATTCCTCGCGACCAGCTCGACTGACGTCGCAAACCCGGTTTGCGTTTTTTAGGTTTCCTTTTTACTCCCAGAAAGGGTGCTGCTGATGTTGCGCGCGTCGTGTGTCGTATTCGTGTCGCTCATTTTTTCCGGCGGTCTTGTCTCGGCCGGCGATGATTCGCCGTTGGGGACAAACGCGGCTCTCAAATACTGGCAGGCGTTTGCCACGTTGCCCAAGTTGACCGACGCCGAGCAGAAGGTGTTGATCAAGGAATTTCCGACGATGCCTTTGGACGCGCATGCCAGGGAACTTGTGACGAGTGCCGAGTACTCGTTGCGGATGATGTATCGCGGAGCGGCCGTGCGGCCGTGCGATTGGGGCATCGGTTGGAAAGACGATGGAGCCGAAACGCGGCTTCCTCAACTCAGTGCGGCTCGGGTTTTGACGGCGCTCGCCTCTCTCCGCGCCCGCATGTCCTTCGAGAAGGGCCGTCCGCAGGCGGCCGTCGACGACATTGTCGCGGCGCTGACCCTGGGCCGGCAGGTCTCTTTGGACGGCAGCCTGATTGGTGTAATCACCGGTTACGCGATCGAAGCCCATACTTACGATGCGTTGGCGATCGACCTTCCTCGACTCAACGCCGACACACTGAACGATCTCAAGAGCCGTCTGGCCGCATTGCCGCCCGGCGGCCGGCCCGCCCTCGCCATGAAGGACGCCGAGGAAAATACGGTGGAGTGGATTGGCGGCAAAGTGAAAGAGACGAAAGATGTCGCCGAATTGCAGAAGCTCCTGATCGATCTGGGTCTGATTGAAGGCAAGGATCAGGATAAGACGGCGAAAGCCCGCGCCCTGGTCGAGGAATGCGGCGGCAACAAGGAGGGATTCTCGCAACGTCTGGACGACATGCGGAGCGCGTACGCCCTCATTTCGGCCAAGCTCGACCTGCCGCTCGAACGATCCGAGAAGGAATTCGAGAGCGTGACGAAGGGCCTCGAGGCCAACCCGCTCTACAAGCTCGTGTTTCCCAGCGCGCTGGCGTGCCGCCGAGCCCAGGCGAGAACCGACATTCGCCGCTCTCTATTGGCGGCGGCGATCGACATTCAACTCAACGGCCGCGACGCGTTGAAGAATCACCCCGATCCCGTGACGGGCGCTCCGTTCGAGCTGACGGCTTTCGACGGCGGCTACGAGCTGCGTTCGACTTGGCAGCAGAAACCGGCCCCGCTGACGCTCACCGTCGGCCGACGTGGGAAATAGCGTGACCCCAAGAGGGAAATCGGATCCGCGATGCGGCACTCCGGCCGGCGTGGCCGGAACGTCGCCCGCGGATTCTTCCGTTCAGCGAGGTTCATCCGTTGCGGCTTGCCGGGCTCGAAGCTTTTGCAGTTTTCGACCCGCCCCAGGAGTTCAAAGCGACCGCCTTGGCCGCACCAGGGTCGGCCTAAACCCGGAGGATTGGCGGTTTTGAGCGCGCTTTTTCTCCAAAAAGTAACACTCCCTGTGCCGCGAATGGGGCTTGTTCAGATGGCCGGTCCCGATGATTTCAGCGGACCGATCTGTCGGGATCCGGCACCAGTCGCGAGAAATGCCTCTGGCTTTTTCGTCCACGAAGTGGAAAATCACCAGGATCGCCGTCTTCGCCAGGGGCCAAACATGAGCGACGATTGGTACGTCCTCTTCCACAGCAAGGTTCATGGGCCGACAACGGCCGATCAGCTTCGCGCGTGGCTTGCAAGCGGCGAGATTAACGTCGACACGCCGATTCGCGCGGGGACCGATGGCGGGTGGACTTTCGTGCGGGAGATTGCCGAGTTTGGCAGTCCTGTGGCCAGCACTCTTCCGGACAACGTTGCCCGGGAAAACGCGGCTCCGGAAGATGCCGCTCCGGAAAACACTTTCGAGAGCGGTCTCGGGTCGGTCTTACTGTTTCGCTCGCGACTCAGCCCGGCTGGTGCGAAGCGAAGTCGGTGGCAGCGACTGATTCTGGCTGGGGCGATCACAGGCGCAGTTATTTGCGCTGCGGTGATTGCGGGACTTCAGTGGAATCGCCATCGCGGCGGGCAGGGTTCGGATCGCGTCGCCGCTGAACCGTCCGCGACTCCAAGGCCCAGTGCGGTGAACGAAACCAAGCGGGCGCCGACAAGCGCAACGCCGACCAGCCAGACACCGCTTGAGGCGCCGCCGTCAAAACCGACGTTGGCGGCCCTCGGCGATGTCCAAGCAGCCAAGGTTGCTCCGGCCGCCGATTCGTCGCCAGCAACGACGCCCGGTCCTGTCGCCGTCGAGGAAAAACCTGTCCGATCAGAACCGGTCGCGTCGAAGGTGGCAGCTTCTGAAAGCAGCTTGAGTGCCGCGCACGCGTCAACGCCTCGCGACAGTTTCGATATCCCCTGGCCGGACCCGCAGGCCCAAACACCGCCGGACGAGTTGGACTGGGAGAAACTCGACAATACGATCCGCGAGCACAACAATCTGTACGGTCAGTGGGAAAAGCAACGCCAAAAGCAGCAGGAAATCTGTCGTCACCTGGCGAGTGTGGCGACCCACTTGGAGGACTTGGAGCGTCGCGCGACGGCGGCAGGGCAGACAATGAACCAGATTCGCAGCGTGCTGGGCGACGAAAATAGCGACAACGCCCAAATCTTCGCTCCGCCGGAGACGCCCCGCTACGTGCAGTCCTTGGCGAAAACCTATTCGCTGAGAACACGCGACATCTCGCGGCTAACCACCAAAGCGGCGCGGGCCGTGAACGACTTCAATGCGACTCTGGAACGACTCGACACGAACCTGGCCGCGCAGAGGAAGGCACTCGCGCGGGCGACGGAGCTGCGCGGGGAGTGGACGCGGATCACGAGGCCGTTTGCCCTGTGGACCAAGCAGGATCGCCGCATTCCGATCGAGACTTCGACCCGCTGGATTCTGAACAACCCCGTGTTCGCACCGGCGTACATGGCCCGTTGTATTGCCGAGATCCGCGACAAGAATTTTGAAAAAGCGGGCCAGGATATCGACCTGGCGGTCACGCGGGATCCGAATTGGCCCGAACTCTACGCGCTGCAGGCCGTTCTTCAGGAGCGGGCCGGCAAGCATGCCGACGCGGACCGATCGTTCAAGACCGCGCGTCGCCTGACAAAGAAAACGCCGTTGGCATTCGTCGACGTTTGTGACGGAATTGTTTGTGCGAAGCGGCGGAATTACGCGGGGGCCAAAGCGAAGTTTCTCACCGCGGCCCGGCACGACCACGCCGACGCATCGGGAAATGCCGAGTTGGCCCTGCTTTTGGTCACCTGCCCGAAAGAGGAGTTGCGGGACGCGGCCGCCGCGGTTGAGGCGGCCACGACGGCGTGCCGTGCGACGCAGTGGAGCAACTGGTGGTGCCTCGACGTGCTCGCCACCGCGTATGCGGCCAACGGCGACTTTGAGCGGGCGGTCGGCTGTCTCCAGCGGGCGAAGCAGGCCGGCCCCGCCGACGTGCAAGCGTTGCTCGACGAGCGACTGGCGTGCTGCAAAAAGAAACAGGTTCCGACCGCGGCGGTCGGCGAGCTGTGAGTCGGCGGCGATCGCGTGACGGTAACTGCTAGCGAGCGGCCTTTCGCTTCTTGCCGACCTTGCCGGCAGATTCGGCTTTCTGGATCGTCGCCGTCGCGAGGGGAACTTTGCAGGCGGTGTCGCCCATGTCGACTGAAACCTTGCCGATCTTCTGAGCCGTCGCCCGCGCCCGGGTCAAAAGCGGTTTGACGTACGTGCCCACGGCGATCACGAAACCGTTCATCGTGTGCCGCACGCGGTTTTTCGCGCCGTGGATGCTCTTGGCGATCGTCTCCAACCGCTCATCGATGTCGGTGAGATCCAGATCATCGTCGGCGGTGGTGGCGACGATTTCCGCGTAGGTCCGCCAGCCGCACGCGGCGACCGACTCTTGTTTCGACTTGATCCATTTCGAGGCGAGCGAGAAGGCATGCGGGCTGGCGACGGCTGCGCCGGGGACCGTGTATTCGGAGATCATCTGCATTCCGTCGGCCGCCTTGGCCCAGGCGTCAAGCTGCCGTTCGGTCATTTGTGATCCGTCCACCACAAGGCCGGCGAGGTACATCGCGTCCAGATTGCCCGTGTCATAAAGCTCGCAGGCCAGCTTTTGGTCGCCCTTAATCTTCTTGGCGATGAGCTTGAGGTTTGCGGCGCTCACGCCGAAGACGCGATCGGAAGGAAATCCATGGCGCACGTAAATCGCCCGTGTGCTTTCGCTCCCTTTCGACTTCAGCTCGGAAAGGATCGATTGAACGGTTGCCATGATTTCGGTCTCCCGAATTGATGGGCGTCGCGAAGGAGTGGGGCGGTCGCCGATTATGTCCGTCCAGCGGCGCGCTGACAACACGCGACACGAGCACGGAGCTCCTCGCTCACTCGGGCAGGCCGCCGGCGAAGGCCCCGAACTCCTCAACGAAGCGGTTGGGCTCTTCGAGGAAGGCGGCGTGTCC
>CAYWOV010000047.1:0-10123 GCA_964459965.1 uncultured Planctomycetaceae bacterium
TCGAGCCGAACGGGGCGCGGTGGATCATCACGGGACGATGGGCCTGGTTGTCGGCGCCGATGTATTCGAGCTGGAACCGCTCGGGCAGGTTGTAATCGAGCTGCACCGTGCCGAGCTGCCACTCGCGGCCCAGGCAGTCGCGGACCATGAAGTCGGCCTTCGGCCCATAGAAGGCGGCTTCACCGATGGCCGTCACGAACGGTTGGCCGGCTTTCTCCAGGACGCTGCGGAGGGCCGACTCGGCCTTTTGCCAGTTTTCTTCTCTGCCGACGTATTTGTCGCTTTTGGGGTCACGGAGCGAGAGCTGAACTCGATAGTCCTCCAGGCCGACCGATTGCAGTACGAATCGCACCAGGTCGAGCGTGACGCGGAACTCGTCCTCGACTTGCTCGGGCGTGCAAAAGAGGTGGGCGTCGTCCTGAGTGAGGCCGCGGACGCGGAGCATGCCGTTGAGTTCGCCTGTTTTCTCGTGGCGGTAGACGGTGCCGAACTCGGCCAGGCGGACGGGCAAGTCGCGGTAGCTCCGCGGCTCGGACTTGTACATCTGAATGTGGTGCGGACAGTTCATCGGCTTGAGGAGATACCGCTCCTGGGTGTGTTCCCAGCGGCGGAGGATCTCGATCTTCTCGGGCGCACCGGCAGCCGCGTGATAGGCGCTCAGGTCGGCTCCCAGTACGGTGGCCGCGGCGATCAGTTTTTTTTCTTCCTCGGGATCCAGAGTGCCGGCAGTCAGGCGGCGGACCCAGGCGTCGACAAGCTGGCCCGCGTCGTGGCCGAACATGGGCATGAACTGGGCGTCGCGGTAATAAGGAAAGTGGCCGCTCGTTTCGTACATTTCGACGCGGCCGATGTGCGGCGAGTAGACCGGCTGATAGCCGCGGTTCAAGAGTTCCTTCTTGATGAACTCTTCGAGCAACGCACGGACGGTCGCCCCTTTGGGTAGCCAGAGGCACAGCCCCTGCCCCACGTCGTTGGTGATGGCGAAGAGACTCAGCTTCTTGCCCAGCACGCGGTGGTCGCGGCGTTTGGCCTCTTCGACCTGCTGCAGGTAGGCTTCCAGCTCGTCCTTCTTGAAAAAGGCCGTGCCGTAAAGCCGTTGCAGCTGCGCATTGTCGGAGTTGCCTTTCCAGTACGAGCCGGCGACCGAGAGCAGCTTGAACGCCTTGATGCGGCCGGCGTCGGGAATGTGCGGACCGCGGCAGAGGTCGACGAATTCGCCCTGCCGATAAAAGCTGACGGTCGGATGCTCGGCGAGGCCCGTGTCGATGTGTTCGACCTTGAGTTTCTGATGCAGGCCGTCGCAAAACTCACGGGCCTCGTTGCGGTCGAGCACAAACCGCTCGAATGGCTCGGCGTCCTTGACGATTCGCTTCATCTCTTCTTCGATGCGGGCGAAGTCCTCTTCGCTGAGCTTGTGCGGGCAATCGAAGTCGTAATAGAAGCCGTTGGCGAGCGTGGGACCGAAGGCGAGGTTTACCTCCGGGAAGAGCCGCATCACGGCCCTCGCCATAACGTGCGCGCAAGAGTGCCGGAGCACGCCGAGGGCATCGGCGTCACGGTCGGTCAATAGTCGCAGATCGACCGGTTCTTTGACGTCGGCCACTTCCTTGAGAGGCCGGACCGAGTCGACGATCTTGCCATTGGCCTTGGCCGCGAGGACGGCCTGAGCCAGTCGCGGGCTGATCGTTTTGGCGACGTCGAGACTGGAGCTATCGTCGGAAAATTCTTTGAGCGAACCGTCGGGGAGACGCACGGAAATCATGCGGAGAACCATTCCGAAAGGATGCGGACCTCGCGATCCGCCGCCACGAATGGCGAACCGCCGGGTTCCGGGGAATTCCGCTATATAGTTCAGCGGCAGATGCAGCGTCAAGAACCGCGGAGGAAAGCGAGCTCGATCCGCAAATTACGCAGCTTTGGCTGATTTTGGGAGTGACTTACAGTTCGAGCTGTCTGATCGACTCTGCCAATCGGCGAATCAATTGGCTCGCCCAACGAGGTCCGGTCGGTCGCCTCTCATGAATTCAATGTGCGCGAGTTCGGAACGGGCTTCCGCGTCGCTGGGCGAGGCGGCAAGAACGCTTCGCAGTTGAGTGATTGCTTCGTCGAGACGGCCCAGATCGCGCAGGTTGAAGGCGATAAGCCGCTGGTAGTTGAGTAGGCTGTGATCGAGTTCAAGCGCACGTTGGCAGTAGTCGATTGAGCGCCTGAAATCGCCCTGCGCCCGCGAGAGGCCGGCAAGGTGCGCGTTGGCTTCGATGTTTTTGGCATCAAGCTGCAGTGCCTGGTTGAACTCTCGCTCTGCCTCGACCTCTTGGTGCTGTGCCCAGAGGATCCAGCCGAGACGATTGTGCGTCGTGGTGATTTTGTCGTCGAGCGCAAGCGATGCCCGATACTGCTCGGCCGCCCGGTCGTAATCTTTCAGCCCCTGATACACCCAGCCGAGCCGGAAATGGCTTTCCGGGTCGTTTGGGGCGAGGAGCACGGCGTGCTGGTATTCCGCCAGGGCTTGATCGATCTGATTGCTCTCGTACAGCGCGTCGCCCAGTAAGAATCGTGCGTACGAATTGTCGGGCGTCGTGGCCAGCGTGTGCCGCATCAAGGTTACGCCGTCGCGCCAAAAGCCAACTTGAAGGAATGCGATCACCGCGTATACGCCGACGACTCCGGTTGCGATCAAAGGCAATCTGCGACCGCGGGCCGTTCCCGGTTCCATCAATGCAGGAACGAGCCATGTGGCGGCGGCATAAAGACCGAGCATCGGGAAGTAAGCGTATCGGTCGGCCATTTGCTGGATTCCGACTTGGACGACTCCGATCATCGGCACCAGCGTCCCCACGTACCATAACCAGCCGACGATCACGAAGGGCCAGCGGCGCGCGTTGGCGATCGCAAACCAGCAGACGGTTGCCAGCAGCACAGATGCCGCTGTAACTGCAACCAGACTCAGCGCGGTGCCGGGGTGCGGGTAGAACGCGGCCAGGTCGAACGGCAAGAGGGCCTTTTTCAGATAAAGGGTATAGGCCAAGATTGCATTCAGACATCGCGTCCCCAGAGGAATCTCGGCGAGCGATCTCGTCGAATGTCCGCGTACTTGCGCGAGCAATTCGACGACACAAAAGACGGCGCTCAACGCGAAGAAAGGAAGCTTTTCGATCAGGAGTGGCACGACGCGAGCAGGTTCGCGCTGCGGGCCGACTCGACGCAACGGCCAGTAATCGAACAGCAACAGGACGAAGGGCAAAGTCACCAACGTTTGCTTCGAGAGCAGGCTGCACAGGTAGAAGACGAGGGCCAAGCTTCGCCATGCGTTCCGCTGCTCTCGGGTGTAAAGCACGTAGGAATAAAGAGCCAAGAGACCGAAAAGGAGGCTGAGCACGTCTTTGCGTTCGGCGATCCAGGCGACGGACTCGACGTGCAGCGGATGGACCGCAAACAGCGCAGCGACGAAGGCGCTGCGTCCCGAGTCTCCCGTTGCCTTGGCAAAGACGGCGAAGACCACGAGCACATTGGCTGCGTGCAAGAGCACGTTGGCCAGATGATGCCCGCCCGGAGAACTGCCGTAGAGCGAGGCGTCGACCATGAGCGAGATCCACGTCAGCGGGATCCAGTTGCAGTCGTAAAATGTACCGAAAGCCCAGGCGATGCCCTTTGCACTCAGTCCGTCGCGAATATGCGCTTCTTTGGTGATATAGAGGTTGTCGTCGATGGGAACGAAGCTGAAACTGCCGACTTGCAGATAGACGGCCAGCGTGAGCGTGACGAGCAGTGCTGCCAGCCCGAGCTGGAATCGCATCGTCAGCCGCGGGCAATTTGCGAGATGCGGGAAACTGTGTCTTTGGGAGTCTGCGACGGACATCAATGAAAACCGCGGTTCGATGGCTGTGCCTCGGCGTACGGTCCTTGAGCGCGGCGTGCGACGGCGATCAGCCGGCGACAGACGTCAAGACTAGGGTCGAGCGCGAGGGCCCGCTGACTAAACTGCAGCGAGCGCTCATAGTCGTGCACCTCTCCGTAGAGCAGTGCCAGGTTCACCAAAGCTCTTTGGTCGTTTTCGTCTTCCTCGAGTGCGCGGGCAAACTCCCGCTGGGCTTCCGCGTAATGGCACGCTTGGAACAGGATCAGGCCCAGGTTGTTGTGCGCCGACGCGTTGCGCTCGTCGAGCGCCAACGACGTTTGATACTCGGCAACGGCCTCACGAAGACAATCGGCTCCCTGGAGTCCACTGCCGAGAAGGAAATGGACCTGCGCATCGGCGGGATCCAATTCGGCCCCCCTTTTCAAATGCACGATTGCCTCGTCGAATTGGCCCCGCTCCAATAGTGCGCTTCCGAGCGCTGAGCGGGCTAGCGCATTGTCGTCGGTCACGGCCAGCGCGTGGCGGAAGAGGGTGACGCTCTCGCGCCAATATCCGGTCTGGATGAAAGCAAGTGCCGCATAGGTGGCGATAATTGCGGTTGCGACCGTCGGCAATATCCATCTCCGTACGGGCGAGACCGAGAGCGACGACGGGACGACCCAGGCGATTGCCGCGTAGAGGCCGAGCGCTGGAAAGTACAAATACCGGTCGGCCATCTGCTGTCCGCCAATCTGGACGAGCCCGATCATTGGTACGAGCGCGCCCAAATACCAAAGCCAGCCGACCAGAACGAACGGCCTTCGCCGCACGCTCGCGACGCAAAGGCACGTGATCGCTGAGAGAATCGCGAGGACAAGGATGACCTCGATGGCGTCGAGACGCGCACCGGGGTGCGGGTAGAACGGTGCCAAATTGAACGGAAATAGTGCTCGCCACGCATAGAGGCCGTAGACGAATATCGCGTTCAAGCAGCGGATTGCCAGCGGTACGACTGTCAGGGAGCGAACGGCCCGACCGTCCGATTGAGCCAAAAATGCAATCGCGCAAAATGTGGCACTTGCGACCAGGAACGGTAGTTTCTCGACGATCAGCCGCCGGCCGGCCTCGAGACTGGTGCGGCCCAGCGGCGAAAAATCCAGCAGTAGAAAAACGAACGGCAGTGTCACGAGCGTTTGCTTCGAGAGCAGGCTGCAAACGAAACACACCCACGACACGGCGAACAAAGCGAACCGTCGATGCTGCGCATAGGCGACGTAGGCATTGAGCGAAAGGAGGCCGAAAAAGAGACTCAACACGTCTTTTCGTTCGGAGATCCAAGCGACTGACTCGACGTGAAGCGGATGAACGGCGAATAGCCCCGCGACGAATGCACTACGTAGCGGATTTCCCGTCAGGCGGGTGAAGGCCGCCAGGACTAACAAAACATTTGCAAGGTGCAGCAGAAGATTCGTGACGTGATATCCGCCCGGCCGCGGCCCATACAACGTCGCATCAGCCATCAAGGAGAGCCATGTCAGAGGGATCCAGTTCGCGTCCTGAAACGTCGTGAAGGCCCAGCGGATCCCATCGAGCTTAAGACCGGTCAACACGTGCGCGTTTTCCGTCACGTACGCGGGATCGTCGAATACGAGGAAATCGAACCGGCAGACCTGCCAGTAAACAGCCGAGGTCACCGTGACCAGCAAAGCTCCCAACCAGAGATTTCGTCCGCGCAGTCGCAGCGGAAGAGCGGGCCAGATCGCAACATGTTCCTGGGATTGTGACACGGCGAATTGAGTCTTCCGATTCGCGGACAGTGGTGTCGCGAAGAGGCGACGCTTCGGCTTTTCGATCGGAGATGACCGGCGCGTGCGGAGGTGTGCGGTTTCCGCCCGATTTCGGGCGGTATTTTGGCAAGGAGGCCAAAACAGTGCAATTGGGGTTTTGGGACCACACGGTTACAGCCGAGGCGGTTCGTCCGTGCGGAGAAGGTGCTTGCCGTCGTCGCCCGGTGGTTTGCCCACCGCGCCGGACGCCGGAACGGCTTCAGGTGCAACGTCGCGAGCCAGGAGACCCAGCAGAAACCCTCGATAGGCCGATACCGACTCTGTCGGAATGAAGCTGGCGGCCGTGAGAATGTCTTTCGTCTGGCGCGTGAAGTTCAGGCGGCAGGCGAGCGCGGCCATCCACTCGAGGGCCTCTTCCTTCATCAGCGGGTCGTCAAACATGCGCACAAACACAAGTGCGTCGGCGACCTTTCCCGCGTGGAGAAGATAACTCGATCCGGCCAATATCGCCCGCTCGCGGTTCGCTAATGTCGCCCGCTCGCTATCGGGCCTGTCGGCGTCGGAGAACTGCATTTTCCGAGCAAAGGAGCTGACGTCGGTACTTTCGGGGGCCTTTTGAGCCAACAAATCAAGCACGACCGCGGACGGAGGCGCATTGGAACCGGCCGCCTCATCGATTTTTTGAGCGGTCGCCATGTCTCCGGCGCGTCGCAAATTGACGACGAGTTGCCACGGCAGAGCGGTCTTGAAGTACGGTTCTTTCGTCTCGGGATCTTGAGCCGTCGCCGCTGGCGAAATCACTTGCCAAAGGTGTTGCGGGTCGTCCCAGAGGAGCGCCGTTTCAAGAATCTCCGTTTGAAAGATGAACCGCGCTTCCGCAGCAACCGCCAATGTTTTGCTGAGCTGTTTGACCTTTTCGAGTGCCGCGTTGGCGCGTACCTGATTCTTGCGTTTCGCCAGGGCAATCGCGTCCTTGCGACCCTTGGTTGGAACAGGCTCCTGGAACTCGGCGGCCCTGAGTCGACCGGCCTCCTCGAGGATCTGTTTGGCCGCAATGACATTCGGGGCCGAGGCGCGCAGCACGCCGATCGCCAAGCCGAGATGTTTTTGCGCGTCATCCCGCTTGAGCAAAGCGCCTTCGAGGCGCGCGATCTCGGCAAGCGCCAAGGCATTGAGCCTGGCTGGGTCTGGATCGGCAAACTCGAGCATGGCGAGTTTCTTCCAAGAGGGAATAACGAATTCGCTCTTGGTGGCGATTTTGGGCAGCGAGGCGATCGCCGACTCGAGGAGCTTCTCAGCGCCGGGCCGGTCGTTGGCGCGTAACCGCACATTTCCCAGACGGGCTTGCAGCCGCGCCCGCGGAGCAGGCGGCAATTTTTCCAGAAGCGGGTCAATGGCGATTGGATCGGCCGATTTCGCCTGGTCCCGTGCGCGGGCGGCCGCTTCAGCCCACACGATCTGGCACTCAATCCGCTCTCCCGGACTGGGAACGCCTTCCAGAAACCGCAAGGCCTCAGCGGCAAAGCCTCGTGAAACGGCAATTTCAACGACTATTGCGTTTTGCAGCGAAGCGACATTCAGGAGAGGGCGCTGCCGCTCTCCGATCAAGACATCCCACGTGTTCCAAGCTCTTGCTGTGCTCATGGCGGCAACGAGATGGCCGGTCGAACCTTCGGCGGGAAAGCGTGCCACAAGGGCGTGTGCCTCCTTCTCACGGCCCACGGCGACCAGGGCGGCCGCTAGCCATACTGCGGTGTCGACAGAGTATCGGCCAATGGCCGGAAGATCGGCCGCCGCGGTCAACGCGCTTTCAAGCGTTTTACCGGCCTCGACCTTTTCGCCCTGTTTGAGCTGCTGCCAGGCGACAGACGTAAGAGGTCCCACGCGGTCCAGTTCGCGTTTGCCGTTTTCCAATTGATCCAGGTACGTCTTGGCCTTGCCGAGGTCACCGCAATCCGCCGCCGTTTGGGCGGTCTCCCGCTGGCAATAAGGCGGCCGAAGATTGCGATCGCGTTCCTTGGTCGCGTGTTCCATGATCGCCAGGATGGGATCGCGTTCCTCCGTCAATGTCAGCTGCTTCTCCGCGACCGAAGGATTAGCGGCCTGTTCGACGGGCTGCTCGCCCGCTTTTGCATTCTTCCCGTCGTTTTTTGTCGCATCGGTCGGGCCTGGAATCGTGACGGGCCCCGGAGACTGCGGGGCCGGTACAGAGGGCTGATTGTAGACGTACCAGGCGCCGGCCGCGCCAAAAAAGAGGAGTACGGTAATTCCGCCGATCAGAGCGATTGGAAGCCCGGACCTCGCGGTTGGCTCAGCTGCGACTGTTTTCTTTTGAATTCGTGGAGCGACGAAAACCGGTACCAGACAGTTGGGGTTCGCGCAGCGAACTTCTTTGCCGGCAGCCGTCTGCGGCACGTATCCGACCGTTTCGCACATCGGACACGTGACTTTGTACGGTTTCGACTTTGTCCGCTGGCGGCCGGCCGGGATCGCGTCTTTTCCCGCGGAGGATTTGACGTCCAAGGGATCCATGCTGGCGTCGAAGGCATCGGCTGAACCGCCCGGAGGTGGACCCGCCGACTTAACATCAATTGACTGGTCGAAGAGTTCCAGATCGTCGAGCGGCTTGCCCGATCCGGACTTTTTCGTTGCGGCTAAGTTGCGTCCGGCCGGGGCTGGCGGGGCGGTCGCCTTTGTCGATTTACTTGGGAGCGAAGCGGTGCCTGCCGGAGCCGACGGTTTGGAACCGGCGCTCGAGGCTCCCTTGGATTCCGGCCGAGTGGACGGACGCGTCGCTGACGGGCTCGGCCGTGCCGCGCTGCGGCCAGTTGGCGCTGCGCTCCCCTTCATCGGGGCTCCGCAGAAGGGGCAAACTTCGGCGTCATCGTCGAGGACCGACTGCCGGCAGGACGGGCAAGAAGGGAGATCCATTCAGGTGCCTCACCCTCGATAGGCCCGAAAAAGGGACGAGGGTCTTGCAGAATTGTATGCAGGACTCGACGATTGCGCGCAGTCCAATTCTATCGGTCGCGGAGTACATTTCACAGACCCTTGCACTTTCGATTCGGCTTCGCGCCGATGAGTCGAGAGGCAATTGCCACATGCGGCAGCCAGTGATAAAATGTCGCATATTCGTGCGGTTGTCCGCGTCGATTGAGCCGCGCGGACGACCAGTGCCGCCCCGCACATGGCGTCACACAAGGGTGCCCTAGCCCATGGACAGCCGCGACAATCCCGTTTACTTGTCGTTCTCGTGCGGCAATTGGTTCATGACGCACGTGCGGGTGAGCGTGTTGGTGCCGCTCGTCGTGGTGGGATTGTGTTTCCAGGTTCACGACGCGAAGTTGGGCCTGCTCTTTGGCGCCATTCTTTTCCTGTCGCTTCTGATCCACGAATTCAGCCACATTCTGGCCGTGCGGCTGACGGGGGGAGTCGGCAACGAGATTCTGATCTGGCCGCTGGGAGGGTTGGCCCTGGTTCAACCAGCGGCTAACTTTCGCTCGCAATTTCTGACACCCGCGGCCGGCCCGCTGGCGAACCTGACACTCTGTGCGATTGTGGCGGCGCCTGCGTGGCGTGCTGGCGCGTTCCCCAAGTTGCTCGACCCGTTTCTGTTTCCCGCCCCGTTGCACGA
Organism: uncultured Planctomycetaceae bacterium; assembly: GCA_964459965.1. Taxonomy (GTDB): domain Bacteria; phylum Planctomycetota; class Planctomycetia; order Planctomycetales; family Planctomycetaceae; genus DASPSM01. The sequence goes on from CAYWOV010000047.1 coordinate 9,260, forward strand.
GAATTTGGCCGCCGACGTCTTCGCACTCGTCTTCTGGTGCAATTGGATCTTGCTGCTGGCCAATTTGCTCCCCGTGTTTCCGCTCGACGGAATCCGGATGGTCCTGGCCGTGCTGAAGAATCGCACGGACGTCGAATCGGCGGCCGAAACGTCGATCCGGATCAGTTTCTTGTGTGCCGGCCTCATCATGGTGCTGGCCCTGTATCCTCTCGACAGCGCATGGATTGAGGCCTTCGGCGCGGTGGCCATGATCCTGAGCCTCGTCGAGTGGTTTCAGATGCGGACGGCCGACACTTTGGACGATTCGTTCATGGGGTATGACTTTTCCCAGGGTTATACGAGCCTGGAGCGGTCAAACAAGCCGAACCAGGCGGCCGCCCGCCGTCGTCAAGGATGGATTGAGCGCTGGCGCGAACGCCGCCGCGCCGCAAAGGAACAACGGGCCCGCACCAATGCGGAGCAGGCGCAGCAGCAGCTCGACGAGATTTTGGCCAAAGTTCATCTCAATGGAATCAGCTCCCTCTCCGAGGCCGAGCGACGCCTCTTGATCCGCGCCAGCGCCCGCCTGCGCGACCGCGACAAGCATCCCGAGCAATAACAACGGGCGATCTGATCCTACGGCCGCGCGGTTGTGGCCCCAAACTGCTTCCAATTCGTCAATGAGACGCCAAGCCGTTCGAGATCGGCCCGCACTTCCGGATCGGTGACGATCCGCCGGTCGCTGTCGCGGAGCGTGGCCGAACTCGTAATCGCGCTGAGCTCGGCGTTGTCGATTCCACAGTGGACAATCACCTCGCTAACGCCATTGGGCAGTTTCTCAAACGCGCTGAGATAGCGCCTCTTGCGCACGTCGTTTTCTCCGCC
>CAYWOV010000048.1:0-10080 GCA_964459965.1 uncultured Planctomycetaceae bacterium
GAATATCTGGGCCGTACAGTCCAAGTCGTGCCGCACGTCACCGACGAAATCAAAGCCGCCGTGCGAAATCTCGCCGGCCCGGACGTCGACGTGGTGATTACCGAACTGGGCGGAACGGTCGGCGACATCGAAGGGTTGCCGTTCCTCGAAGCGATCCGGCAGATTCCGCTCGACATCGGCAAGCAGAACTGCCTGTTCATCCATCTAACGCTCGTGCCCTATCTCAAAGCGGCTCGAGAAGCCAAGACAAAACCCACCCAGCACAGCGTGGGCCAGTTGCGGCAAATCGGTATCCAACCCGAAATCTTAATTGTGCGGACCGAGAGGCCGCTGGGTCGGGAGAACTGCGACAAGATTGCCCTGTTCTGCAACGTCGAGCCGCAGGCCGTGATCGAAGAGATGGACAAGGAGTTCTCGATCTACGAAGTGCCTCTCGGCCTTGCCGAGCACGGGCTGGACGATTTGATTGTCGACAAACTGCATCTCAACGCGGGCGCGTTGGAGATGGACGATTGGCAGGACCTGATGCAGCGGATCCGCCATCCGCAGCAAGAGGTGACGATCGCCGTCGTCGGCAAATACATCGAGCACCGCGACGCCTACAAGTCGATTTATGAGGCGCTCGACCACGCCGGATTTGCCCATTCCACCCGGGTGCTGGTGAAACGAATCGAAGCGGAGGAACTGGAAACACAGGGGCCCGACCTGCTCTTAGGCGGCGTCGACGGCATCCTCGTGCCGGGCGGCTTCGGCATGCGCGGCGTCGAGGGGAAAGTGCAAGCGGCGCAATTTGCCCGCGAGTTCGACATTCCCTATTTCGGCATTTGTCTGGGAATGCAGTGCGCGGTGATCGAATTCGCGCGAGATGTGCTGCACTTAAGCGGAGCCAATAGCACGGAATTCGTGGCCCACACGCCGCACCCGGTGATCTGTATGCTGGAAGAGCAAAAGCAGGTCACCCACAAGGGTGGCACAATGCGCCTCGGGTCGCAGCCGTGCGTCCTCGAAGAAAATTCGCGAGCGGCGGCCTGCTATGGCACGCTCGTGGTCCATGAGCGGCATCGGCACCGATACGAATTCAACTCCGAGTACCGCCGCCTGTTCGAAGCCGCGGGCTTCTCAATCACGGGAACGAATCCCGACCAGAACCTCCCGGAGATTGTCGAGATTCCGGACCATCCCTGGTTCGTCGCCGTGCAATTCCATCCGGAATTCCGCTCGAAACCACAACAGGCGCACCCGCTCTTTGCAGGTTTCGTCGAGGCGGCCATCAATCGCCACCAGGCGCGCGTGCAGGTCGCGCTCTAAGTAGGGCAAGCTGCCAGCTTGCCGCGAGAGTGCACGGTCAGGCAAGCTGGCAGCTTGCCCTACGAGGCGACGGGCTCCTTCAATGCCTGCCACTCAGCGATTCGGTCTTCTGAATATCAATAAGCCTGCCGGGCTGACTTCGCGCCGAGTTGTCGATCACGTCGCGAAGCTCGTGCGACCGCAGAAGGCGGGTCACGCGGGAACGCTCGATCCTTTGGCGACGGGCGTCTTGGTCGTCTGCGTCGGTAAAGCGACCCGACTCATCGAATTGGTTCAACAACAAGCCAAATCATACGAGGCGCGATTTCTCTTGGGCCGCCAAAGCGACACGGACGACATCACGGGCAACGTGACGGAAGTCGCCGTCTCCAGTGAGGTCACGCGCGAGCAGGTTGAGGCGGCCCTTCCGATGTTCTGCGGACAGATCCGGCAGGTCCCACCGAGTTTTTCTGCAGTGCACGTCGACGGCGCGCGAGCGTACGACCTGGCCCGTCAGGGACAAGCGATTGAGCTCGCACCAAGGGAAGTTGACGTTTATCGAGTCGAACTGACCCGTTTCACGTATCCGGAGATCGCTTTATCGATCGACTGCGGATCGGGCACGTACGTGCGCTCAATCGGCCGCGACCTGGGCCACGCTTTGGGTTGCGGAGCCGTCATGTCGGCTCTGGTGCGGACGCGGATTGGCCCGTATCGTATCGAGGACGCCGTCACGCTGGATCAGTTGACACCTGACACGCTCGACCGATTTCTTTTGCCGCCGGTGACGGCACTCGAACATCTTCCGAAATACTCTGCCTCAGAGGAGGACGTCGAACAAATGCGATCTGGTCGTGCCTTTGGCTCCGGGCTCGACCTCAAAGCCGAAGTCACCGAGTCGCGTGGCGCGGCGGTCGCGGTCCTCAACGGCGACGGAGAGCTGTTATGTCTCGCGGAGTTTGACGGGCAGCAGAATCGCCTGCTGCCGCGTCGAGTATTTATCGAATGAGGCGGATCAATCGAAACGACCTGCAACGGGGAACGTCGGGTGGCGCAAGCGGCCGATCTCGTTGTGACCGCGCCAGATCGTGACGCGGGATGCTGTGTCGACACAACCCGCGTCGGCGACCGCTTGCAGACTCGCATTCTGCAGTCCGTCTTTCCGCAACTCGCGCAAGGCTTTCTCGATTACCGCCAACAAGGGAGCGGCCCTGCCGAAGATCTGAGTGAAGCGGATTTGTCCGAACTCTTCGAGGGGACGCTCTGCTTCCTTTTCCGTCTGCTCTTCATCCTGTACGCGGAAAGCCGCGAATTGCTCCCGCTCGATGACGCGAGCTATTTCGCGAACAGCCTGCAAAGGATTCAAGCGGAAGTGGCTGCGGCGGCGACGTCATATTCCAGTTGCAAGGCGTCGTTCTACGACCGCCTGCTGCGATTGTTCGACGTGATCGCCAATCGCGACTGCATTCTATTTGGCTCAACGCCGTTAGCCGGCGCCCAAACTCTCGGCGGTTTTAATCGTGGCGCAACTTTCCTCGCAGCGCACAAAATCGCCGACCGGCAATTGGCGTGTGCAATCGACCAACTGTCTCGCGATCGGACCGATCGCGCGCGCCCGGCCGAATTCATCAAATATCAATCGCTCGACGTCCGGCTGCTCGGCTCGATTTACGAGGCGTTGCTCAAGGTCAAACTGCGTTTCGTTCGCAAAAACCCAGAACGGCTCGCGAAAAGTCGAAAGTCCACGAGCGGGGGGCGTAAGCCCCCTGAGGCCATTCAACTCAGCGTCCGCAACCGGCAAGTCGAGCTAGAGAACACCAGCACCGACCGCAAAGCATCCGGTTCGTACTACACGCCGGCACCGATCGTGAAATACATCGTGGCGAACACGATCGGCCCGGTCCTCGACGACAAACTCGAAGCCGTGCGGCGAGAAATCGACAAAGCCGAACGGCAATCCAAAAACCGATCCAAGCGCGGCGTTGAACCATCCGCACATTTGTTCGACCTGCGAGTCATCGACCCGGCCATGGGCTGCGGCCATTTCTTGCTCGAAGCCCTCAACTTCATTGCCAGGCGGCTTGCCGATTTTCTGAACGAATTCGCGAGCCACCCAAATCCGTCGGCACTCGCTCGCGCGCGAGAATGCATTCATGAGTCGCTCGCTACGAGCGAGACGACCGACCCGTCCTGCCTGTGTGATTACCATCCGCTGAGGCGTTATGTCCTTGAGCACTGCATTTATGGCGTCGATCTCGATCCGAAGGCCGTGCAGGTGGCGGAGGCCGCCCTCTTGCTCGAGGCCGGTCTGTTGGATGCGCCTTTCAATCTCATCGACGAGCACCTTTCGTGCGGGGACGCATTAGTCGGCAATTGGCGTTCGGCCGCGCCGCCGTTCGAACCTGGTCAACAAAGCGATCGACGGCCGCAAAACTCGGACGGCTTCGACTGTGTCGTGGGAAATCCGCCTTATGTCCGCATTCAGAATCTGGACAACGAATTCGTCGACTACCTGAGGAAAGAATTTGAGACGGCCACCGGCAAGTTCGACCTTTACATTCCATTCTTGGAACTCGGCACTAGTCTGCTGCGTTCGAACGGCCTGTTGGGGATGATCGTTCCCAATAAGTTCCTCACGGCGGATTACGGCGCGGCGTTCCGCCGATTCGCCACGCGGCAGGGAGCCTTGCGCCAGCTCGTCGATTTCGAGTCGAGGAGTGTCTTCTCTGACGCACGCGCATACTGCTGCCTCGTCTTTCTCGGCCGCCGGCCAGCAGACCAGGTTATTATTTCTCGTGGTGACCCAGCGCCTCCGATCGCCAAAGAAAGCGTCGCCGTGCCGTCCGAACAATTCGGCGTCGGCCCGTGGAGGGTGAGGTCCGGGCAAGTGACATCCCCGGTCGGTGGCTTGCCGCTTCAATCACAGAGCCGGGCAATTTTTCAGGGGTTGATCACCGGAGCGGATCGGCTGCTGATCGGAAAGCGCGACGGCGAGAGTATTCGATTCGGCGCGGAATGCGTCAAATTCGATCCGAAGATTTTCCGGCCCGTCTTAAAAGGTACCGACGTTCGACGTTTCGCCCTGCGTTTCTCGAACCATTACGTTCTGTTCCCCTATCGGGACGTTGGCGGACGAACCGAATTGATCTCGGAAGAAGAACTCGCGGCCGGTCATCCTGATGCATATCGTTACCTCAACAGTCATCGCCGCGTGCTCAGTGAACGGGGAAGCTCATCGATGGTTTACCCGGCGTGGTACGCGCTTTGGTGTCCCCGGACGATTCAGCGTTTTAACTCGCCGAAGATCGTGACCCAAGTGCTCGCATCCAGGGCATCGTTCGCATTAGATCTGCAGGGGACTTATTCGTTTGTCGGCGGCGGCAACGCCGGAGTGTACGGCATCATTCCGAATTTCGCCGACGAAGACCGCCTCTGGCTTCTGCTGGCGATCCTCAATTCCCGCACGTTCGACGCTCAAGTGCAGGCGTGCAGTTCGCATTTCCGCGGCGGCTATTTTTCGTACGCTCGCCGCTTCATTGAGAACGCAGCGATCCCGCCCGTCCAGGAGATTGATCTCTCCACGAGACTCCCCTGCCGAATTATCGATTTGGCGAAAGAGCGAGCGGAGAGTGACACCGGATACCATAATCGGTTAGAAGCCGAACTCGACGATGCGGTCGATGAGTTGTATCGATGTGGAATCCGCTGACGCTGTTCTATCAATCCGCCGCCAGCCGCGACGAATTCATGCGCCGGCGGGCCGAGTTGCTCGCCCATGCGCCCATTCCGTGCCTCTGGCTGTTGGGCAAGACGGGCAGCGGCAAGACTTCGATTGTCCGCTATTTGACAGGCGCACCCGATGCCGTCATTGGGAAAGGATTTCGCCCAGAGACGCGGCACTCGCGCATGTTCAGCTTCCCCGACGAGGAAGTGCCGATCGTCCGCTTTCTCGATACGCGTGGATTGGGTGAAGCCAGTTACGACGCTTCAGCCGACCTGGCGGCGTTCGACAAGCGAGCCCACCTGGTGATCGCCACCGTGCGCGCCACGGATCAGGCCGTGGAGGAGATCGTCGAACCGCTGCGGAAGATCAGGCAGGCCAACTCGCAGCGCCCGGTGCTGCTCGCGGCGACGTGCTTGCACGACGCCTATCCGGGACAGCAGCAGCCCGATCCGGATCCCTACGATTCCAGTGTGCGGCCTTTGCCCGCGTCGCTTCCCGACGACCTGCGCCGCTGCATCGAGGCTCATTACACGCGGTTCGACGGGCTGTTTGACCGGGCCATTCCGATCGACCTGACATCCGCAAACGACGGTTTTGCCCAGCCCGACTTCGGCGGCGAACGGCTGAAACAGGCGATTCTCGATCACCTGCCAACGGCCTATCGGCAGACGTTGCTGCAAATGGAGCCGCTCCGCGACCTGTTAAGTGAAATGCACCTGAGCCGCTCGGCGCCAATTATTTTGGCCCACAGCGTGCTGGCGGCGTCGGCGGCGGCGGTCCCCATTCCTTGGATTGACTTGCCCGTGGTGATGGCCATTCAGTCGCATTTGATCCACCGCTTGGCGAAAGCGAACGATCAGCCGCTCGACGCGGCCACGATCGCGCAGGTCAGCGTCGCTATCGGGGGGCGAATCGCGCTACGGATGGGATTGCGGGAGCTACTTAAATTCATTCCCTGGGTGGGCATTGCGGCCAACGCGGCAGCCGCGTTTGCCTTCATGCACGCATCGGGCTGGGCCTGGTATTGGTATTTCTTGCAGATCCGGCAAGGCCACATCCCCTCGACCGTCGAGCTTCGCGTCGTCTACCGCGAGCAGCTGCAAAAGGGAGTTCAGCTCTGGCGAGTCACCCATGGAGAGCCGCACCCGTGATTTCGAGACGGTCGCTCGTCCTGTGGACGCTCATCACTCTGCCCGTGCTGGTTTACGCGGGGCTGGCCGGTTACTCGCTGTGGGAGACGGGCATACTGCGGCAAGTCTGGTGGATCGGTCCCGCCTGCTGGGCGCTGGCTTGGGGTGTTGCCCGGTTGTGGAAAGCCGTTCATGCGACGCCCGATCAACACGCCGTCGAGATCGCCGCCCACTGGACTCCCCGCGACCAGAAGGCCGCCGAAATCGTCCGCCAGTTTCAGCAAAAGGTCGAACAGTGTACGCCGGCCCAGCTCACTGACCCGCAGTTTTATCAGTCGCAGGTCCAGGCGATGGGCGTTGCGTTGGCCGCCCATTATCACCCGGGCGCCAGCGATCCCTTCACGTCGCTCACCGTTCCGGAAGTGCTGGCGGCTGTGCGTCTCGCCGTGGATGACACCGAGCAATGGCTACTGACCTCCGTCCCGGGCAGCCGCCTGCTCTCGATCCGGCAATGGCAAATGCTGCAATCAGCTCCGACCTGGTATCGCCGTTTCCAGAACGCGACCTGGCTCGTTTCGATGGTCACGAACCCGGTCAACATCGCCCGCTACTGGTCGTCCCGGCTGACAGCAGACCCCGTGACCACCGAATTGCAAACGGAGCTTTTGGCTGTCATCTATCTTCGCTTCATGCGGCAAATGGGTTTCTATTTGATCGAGATGAACAGCGGCCGGCTGCGAGGCGGAGCCGATGCGTACCGCCGCGCATTCCCTGGGAATGGTGAAAGAGCACCGACTCAGGCCGCCGTTTCTCCGCTGAGTTCAATGGTGGTCCAACCCGTCACTGTCGCCCTCGTGGGGCAGGTCAGCTCGGGCAAGTCGAGCCTGATCAACGCGCTGACCGGGGTGCAGCAGGCCGCCGTGGATATTTTGCCCGAAACCCGAAATGTGGCGCGGTACCAGCTGCCGGTCGGTGACCCGCCGGTGTCGATCACCCTCCTCGATACGCCCGGATACGGCGAATCGGGAGCCAGTGCAGATCAGATGAAGCAGATTCGCACCGCCATGCTGGAATCGAATGCGGTGCTCGTCGTGATGGACGCACACTCGCCGGCCCGCGAAGCCGATCGCCGCACGATCCGCGAACTGGAGGAATGGTACCGGTCGCAACCGCGGTTCAAGCCGCCGCCCATGTTGGCCGTGTTGACACACATTGACCTGCTGCGGCCCGTGCTCGAATGGTCTCCCCCCTATGAGTGGCGGGAGCCAACCAAGGAAAAGGAAAAGAGCATCGACGAAGCCATCCGCTACGTGGATCAACTCTTCCCGGGCTCATTCGTCAACCTGATTCCCGTTTGTGCGGACGCTGCCCGCAAGCGGTCCTGGGGCATCGTGGAGGAACTTATTCCCGCGTTGACCGCAATTTTGAACGAAGCCCAATCGGCCGCCCTGTTGCGGGCCTTCGAGCGGGAACTCGACCAGGGGCAGATCAAAACGCTCCTCAAACAGGTGCAGCGTATGGGCGGCAGTCTGTTGCGGGCCTGGATTGACGAACGCCTGCAGCCGGCGCCCCCCGACAAATTGTCCCATTGAATGGCGGCGTGCCAACGCACTCTTTTGGGGGAACGCCCCAAGATCCTGTACAGTTTTTGTACAATTATTTGACTTTTTTGGGGCGCAACGGGGGGTTGAGGAGCCCAAAAAAGTCCGTGACCCTGCCGGGTGACCACGCAAAGGTCTCTCCGCATCTACCTATATTTTCTAAACATCCCATTTACACCAATTTAATTCACAGGCCTCACCGTTCAGCCAGTTCGCCGACTCGGAACAGGCGAACGCGAATCGGACTAGAAAACCCGCACTCGCACCCGTAGAAATGAATCCTGTCCGCCGGTCGTGTGGTACCCTGTAAGGGGCCTTCGAGCCGGCGATTTGCGCCCGGATTGGAAATCGTTCCTTGGGGCGTCTCTTGAGTCGCTGGGCTGGCATCGTCCGTTGGAGGAGAATCGTATGCGATTGCTTGCGTTCCTCGGTGTGGCAACGTTGATTTCCGGCCTGCTGAGCGGACCCGCCCGGGCGGCAGAAATCGAGGCCGCCAAGCTGGGACAAAAGATGACGGACGTCTCGCTCGTCGATCACGCCGGTAAAAAGGTCGCGCTGCACGACCTGGCCGGCACGAAGGCGACGGTCGTCGTCTTCCTGTCGTTTGAATGCCCGATCTCCACGTCGTATTCGCCCGTGCTGGCCGAGATGGCCAAACGATACGCCGCCAAGGGCGTCGCCTTCGTCGGCCTCTGCGCGAGCGAGGCCGAAACGGCCGAGTCGGTCGACCGCCAGGCCCGCGAGTTCAAGTTCGGCTTTCCCGTGCTTCATGACGCGAAAGGAACGGCGGCGAACGCGTTCAAAGCCGAAAAGACGCCCGAGGCCTTCCTCCTCGACCACAACCTCGTGCTCCGCTATTGCGGCCGAATCGACGACGCCTATGCCGCCCGCCTCAAAAAGAACCAGCAGATCAAGAACCACGATCTCGAGAAGGCGCTCGATGAAGTCGTCGCCGGCAAGGCAGTCAGTCAGCCGGTCGCAGCGGCCATCGGCTGCCCGATCGGCTTTGAGCGAAAAATCGAGAACGACGGACCGGTCACTTATTACCGCGACGTCGTGCCGATCCTGCAGAGACGCTGCCAGGAGTGCCATCGCCCGGACCAGGTCGGCCCCTTCTCGCTCATGACGTATCGCCAGGCCGTCAACTGGTGCGACGACATCAAGGACTACACAACCTCGCACCAGATGCCCCCCTGGAAGATCACCAACGGCATCCCCTTCCGACACGATCGCCGCATGACCGACAAGGAAGTCGCCACGCTGGCGGCCTGGGTCGACGGCGGCACGCCCGAAGGCAACCCGGCCGACGCTCCATCGCCGCGCGAGTTCGTCACCGGCTGGCGGCTGGGCGAGCCCGACTTAGTGATCTCGACCAATGAAGACTTCGTTCTCGGTCCCGGCGGTCGCGACATTTTTCGCTGCATCGTGCTGCCGACCGACCTGCCTGAAGACAAATTCGTGGTTGCCTACGAAGTGAAGCCAGGCAATCCGCGGATCGTGCACCACACGCTCAACTTCATCGACACCGACGGCGAAGGCCGCGCCCTCGAGCGGTCGGCCCAGGCGCGCGAGAAGAAAACCAAGAAGCCGGGCGATTACGACACCGGGCCGGGCTACTCCTTCGCCATGGGCGTTGGCTTCTCGCCGCGGGGCGGACTCGGCGGCTGGGCACCCGGCCAGGTTCCGCAACTCATGCCCAAAGGCTACGGCTTCCGCCTGCCGAAGAAGGCCGACGTTGTCGTCCAGGTCCACTATCACCGCAACGGACGCGTCGAGCGCGACCGCCTCAAGATCGGCCTCTATTTCGCCAAGAAGTCCGAAGGCATGAAGGCCTACAAGACCGGCATGATCGCCGGCCGGTTTATCGCCATCCCCCCGAACGACGCCAGCTTCAAAGTCATCGGCTCAACGTCGGTGAAATACGACTGCGTGCTGCACTCGATCATGCCCCACATGCACCTACTCGGGCGCAAGATCAAAGTCACGATCAAGGAGCCGGAAGGCAAAAAGAAAACCCTGCTCGAGATCGGCTCGTGGGACTACAACTGGCAGGAAACCTATTTCCTCAAAGACCCGATGAAACTGCCGAAGGGGACGGTGCTCGACGTCGAAGCGACCTACGACAACAGTGCGAACAACCCCAACAATCCCAACAACCCGCCCAAGCTCGTGACGTTCGGCGAACAAACCACGAACGAAATGTGTTTTGTCTTCCTGGGCGCGACGTCCGAAGGCAAAGAACGCTCGCCCTTCGCCAACCCATTCACGGGCGGCAACCGCCGTCGCAACCGCGACAAGCCGAAAGAACCCGAGAAGAAGGCCGACGGGAAACAGGCCA
>CAYWOV010000049.1:0-9955 GCA_964459965.1 uncultured Planctomycetaceae bacterium
GACTTGCGTCAACCTGACGTAATCAACCAATGGTCCGTTTCCGAACGTGTCCGGACCATTCGCCTGAAGCCATCAAGTGGCGTTTTCACGCTGCCAGCACTTTCGGTCACAGCGGCGATGTGCGGACGCCAAGATCGGGGTCTATGAAACCTCAATATCCCGAATCGGCGCATGTTCTCTTGAGGCGTCGATCGATCGTCAGACTATCAATCGCGGCCCTCCGCCCTTACTTCGCGGGTTTCGGCCGCAAATCGATTCGCTTGCCGCCGCCGTCGGGTGCGACTTCTAAAGTCGAATACTCCCACTTGCCGGCTGCCTTCGTCGCTTCGACATAGATGGTCCCCGATTGCTTCGGTCCCTTGATCGGGATCGTAAGGCTGGCTTTTCCCGATGCGTTGTTGATTTCGATGTTCCCGTTGGACCAGAAGCCAGCCTCAATTGGCTCGCCGAATTGGGCCTTCACATCCGGATTCGCCTGCGCCGCGGCAATGGCCTCGCTGTACGGTTCGGACGCTCGAATTGCGCTGAAGACGGCGAGGAATGTGACTCCAAAGCAGCCGCCGCAAACGAGGACGGGTGAGAGGCAGCCGACAGGGACTACCCAGAACCAATTGCGACCCCACCAGGTTTTCTGCGGCAATTCATTCACAGTCTAGGATCCTTGCAGGAACGCTCGGTGGCCCGAATAGGCGCAGCAAGTCACTTCCGCCGCGGCCGTTCCGGTGCGGTTTCGACAGTCTCGACCGGCGACCGCCGGCATTGAATCTCGATCTTCACCAAAGGAACTCGATTGACGTACGTGAACCAGAACTGACGGTTGATGACTCGGGCGAGCCAGCCGTGCGGCGTCATGACCTGATCGCCGACGGCCGGGATGGGGATCGCCGACTCGGATTCAATCGTTTCGACGCATTCCCAGTTTTGGTCTTTCTTTTCAACGACAATTTCGAGGATGTATCGCATGCTGGCCCCGTCCGCGATTCAGAGCCGCACGAGCCTGCAAGTCGTTTGGTTGCCGGCCCTGCGACGGATGACTCACGGCTTGCTCGTTCGCCCACCTGCGGGCGACGGCTGTGAGTGATCCACATTTTGCGATGAAGGTCGCAGGCTTTCCAGCACGAAGCCACCTTTTTCCTCCGCGACGCTCAACACGCAGTCGTTGGCGATCACGTGGCGGAGTCCGAAACGCCAGCGGTTCGGCTCGTCGGTGAGAATCGACGTCAATTTTCCGGCGTGCCGATCCACGATTCCCTGACCACAGACGAGCCAGCGCCTTGCGTCGGGAAACCATTCGAGAGGCGCGTAGAGGTAGGCAAAGGGAGCATTCAAGATAGCCCGCACATTTCCGCCGAAATTGATCCGAGCGGTGACCCCGCCGGTGCGGAGATCCCAGCAGGCAAGATAAGAATCGCCACCGTCCAGGAGCAGGGTTGCCACTTCGCGTCCGTCGGTCGAGAAGGCGATGCCCTCGCATTGCGTCGCGCTGACGGATTTGAAAGGGGGCGCAAGCTGTCCGGCCGGAGTTCCCGACTCGGTGTCGTAAAAACGCAGCAGGAGTTGGCTCTTATCGTACACGGCTACGAAGCGGCCACCCGGGCTGAGCGCCAGCGAGCGGTGGTCAAACGTCATGTCGCGCGGGAATCGCTCCATCTGCCTGCCGCCGGCACCGGCGACGTCGAGCATTTGGAACGGCGTGCCGAAGCCGCAGGCGAGAAGCCGCTGTCGATTCGCCAGGGCGGCAAATGTCAGGCCGGCGGACGGTGCGTGCTCCGGCGTCACGACGCCGAGTTGCCTTTCGCCGAGGACGTCCCAAATGGCCAGGTCGAAGACTCCGATTCCCTGCGTGACGAACAGGCGGCCGTCGGGGCTCAGCGAGCTGATCGGCCGGTAGTAGCCGCCCAAGTATTCGGAGTGCGTCCGCAGGCCACGCGTCGTGCCGATCCGTCGATTCGTGCTGAGATCCCAAATTTCGCGATGCTCGCGGCCGTGCCCGACGTTGCCCACCGAGACCATCGTGCTGGGCGTCGACGGAAATAGAACTTCCGGATTTGGCCCCGGGGGAATCGAAATGTGGACGACGTGGTTCGGCGGCATCACGACGGGATCGGCGGGCGGATCGGGCACAACCTGCCAGGCGACGGGACCATTTGGTGCCCCCGCGTTCTCTCCCCAGTCGTTGGCGGGCGCTTGCGGTATTTGAATCCCCGCAAGCGGCGGAAATGGTTTCCGATTTCGCCAATGCGGTCTCGGTGGCCAACCACGCGCTCCCGCAGCGGGTCCCGGTTTTGGCCGATTTCGAGCGTGTCGGCCGACAAAAAAGGCGACCAGCGACACAACGATCGTCAAGCCGACGAGCAGTCGAAGAGTTCGCCCCAAAAATTGGCGCGAAGTAGGCGTGAGCCGATCCTTGGCGGATGGTCGCTGGTCGGCGGATCGCTCATCGTAATCGAATTCGGCGTCCGCTGTTCGTTCCGCGGAAGGGGCCGGAATGTCCAGCCGAGCCCTGCACTTCGGGCAGTCGATCAAGACGCCAGTTCGGGCGGGGTCGACGCGCGAGACGTGCCCGCAAAACTGGCATTCAACATTCTGCCACATGGTGCAGGAGATCCCTTGACGTTCCACGAAACGAAACAGTCGATCGAATCAAGCCAAAGGCGTCAATCGCCCGAGGTTCAAACCGAGTACCCTCGCGCCGATCGGCACGCGACCTTGGACACCCGCGCTGGGCTGCGGCATTTGGCGTGCGGCGATGCGGTCCCGCTCGCCTTCAAGTTTGCGGGCGTCGCATTGTCTGCGAGGCCGCTGCACTTTCGCACGCCGCATTGCTCACCGCCGCAACGGAAGTGGCTGCGGAAAAACGACATCGGTGCAGCGTATCGTAACGCACCTCACCAGCCTTTATTATGCGCAGCGATTGTTTCTCAAACTAGATCACTTTGCCGACGCTTGAACGGGCGGCACCGCCGAGTTTTTTTGGTCGTCGTCCCTTTTTTTACGCCCCCAAAAAGCCAAAAAACTCCCGCGCGTCGGACCTCAGGCTGTCCAAAATTTGATCATATGGAACACTCGCTTCGCCGCAGGCGTGCTCTTTTTGTCGTAACTTGCTGCCCGGTGACTGGCAGGGTTAACATGGATTGCCCTTGATAGTTCACAGGGGACCCCGCCTCCTCAGCCGCCGGTGCGATCGATGAAGTTGTCCGGTTCGCGGATTGCCCTCGCCGCTTGTTTGCAAGCCGCGATCGGGACGTCAGCCGCGTTTGCGGGCAGCGAACGGCCCGTCGACTTTGCGACCCAGGTGCAGCCGCTGCTTGTCGCGCACTGCGTTAAGTGCCACGGGCCCAACGAATCACAGTCCGGTCTGCGCCTCGATCGCTTCGCCCTTATGCGAAAAGGCGGGGACCGCGGACCGGCGGTCGTGCCCGGCAAGGCCGGCAAGAGTCTCTTGTTTCAAGCACTGACTGGCCAGGGCGACCTGACGCCGATGCCGGCCGAAGCACCGCGGCTTCCGCCCGCCAAAATCGCACTTTTCGAGCGCTGGATCAATGAAGGAGCCAAAGGCCCGGACGACGACCCGCTCGGGTCTGAGCCAAAAAAACATTGGGCCTTCGAGCCGATTCGTCGTCCGAATGTCCCCCGGGTTACCGCCGGTGATCCGCCGGGCAATCCAATTGATGCGTTCATCCGCGAGCGGCTCGCGGCCGAGCATATCGCTCCGTCTCCCGAGGCGGATCGCTCCACGCTCATCCGCCGACTCAGTCTCGACCTCCGCGGACTTCCTCCTCGACCGGATGAAGTGGAGGCCTTTCGCCGCGACGTAACTCCGGGAGCCTACGAACGCCTCGTCGCCCGCATGCTGGCTTCGCCAACCTACGGCGAACGCTGGGGTCGGCACTGGCTCGATCAGGCTCGGTATGCGGACTCAAACGGCTTCACCATCGACAGTCCGCGGGCGATCTGGAAGTACCGCGATTGGGTGATCTCCGCGATCAACGATGACCTGCCCTTCGATCAATTTTCGATCGAGCAGCTCGCCGGCGACCTGTTGCCGGAGCGGACGCCGGAGGAAATTGTCGCCACCGGCTTTCATCGCAATACGCTCGTCAATGAAGAAGGCGGCACCGACAAGGAGCAATTCCGCGTCGAGGCCGTGATGGACCGCGTCAACACCACCGGCGCGGTGTTCCTTGGGTTGACGGTCGGCTGCGCCCAATGCCATCACCACAAATTTGACCCGATTTCCCAGCGCGATTATTACAACCTCTTCGCGATCTTCAACAATTGCGACGAACCGACTTTTGCCACCCCCACCACGGCCCAAGCACGGCGATTGCAGGAAATCGACCGGCAGATCGCCGAGGCTGAAAAGCCGCTTGCGGAACACGATCGGCAGTTGATGGCATCGCAGCCGGCGTGGGAAAAACAGATCACCGCCCGTCCTCCCGTCCGCTGGACGGTTCTTGAACCGGCCACGTTTCGGACGGAAAAAGGGGCCGTGCTGAACGCGCTTGCCGACCGCTCGTTGGTGGTGGACTTCAGCGTGCCGGCCAACGACACCTATCACATCGAAGCTGACGTGCCGGATGGGGAGATCACGGCGATTCGCCTCGAAGCAATGACCCACCCGAGCCTTCCCCTGTCCGGACCGGGGCGCAGCGACGCAGAAGGGAATTCCGTGTTGAGCGAGTTCGAATTGCGGGCTCGGCCCCTCAAACCGTCGTCTACGGCGGAGACCAATTGGAAAGTGGTTCGTTTGGCCGCCGCCGTCGCCGACCACGCCCAGGAAGGTTTTCCCGCGACACACTCTATCGACGGCGATCCAACAACCGGCTGGTCAGTCGGAACGAAAGTCGGCGACCCACACGTCGATCGCGAGCTGGTCGTCTTTCCCGCCGAGCCGATCCACAACCCGGGCGGGACGCGCATCGAAGTGATCCTGCGACACAATTATTCCGAACCGAATTTCCTGATCGGGCGCGTGCGGCTGAGTGCGGCCAGCGGGCCGGCCGACGCCTTGAAGCTGCCGAACTCCATTCGGGACCTCGCCCTCATTCCGCGACCCAAACGCACAAAGGGACAGCGGACGCAGCTTGCGTCCGCGTTTCGCGAGACCGATCGGGGTCGTGCTCCGATGGCGGGACGAGTCGATACGCTCAAATCGCAAAAAAGTTCGCTCGGGCGAGCCATCCCCACAACATTGGTCATGCGGGAGCGGCCTCGCCCGCGCGACTCCCACATTATGATCCGTGGCGACTTCTTACGAACCGGGGCGCGTGTCACCGGCGGGGCGCCCGCGTTTCTTCCCGCTTTGCGCCAAAACAATGATCGTCCGACGCGGCTCGACCTGGCACGGTGGCTTTTTGATCCGGAGAATCCTCTTACGGCCCGCGTGACGGTCAATCGAATGTGGCAGCATTTCTTCGGCAACGGCCTCGTTGAGACGGAAAACGACTTCGGCGTGCAGGGTTCCCTTCCCACGCATCCCGAGCTGCTCGATTGGCTGGCGGCCGAGATGATCCACTGCGGCTGGAGCAGAAAGAGCCTGCACCGGCTGATCGTGACTTCGGCCACGTATCGCCAAAGTTCGTTCATTCGCGACGACGTTCACGAACGCGATCCGAGCAATCGCCTGCTGGCACGCCAATCGAGGATTCGGCTCGAGGCGGAAATAGTCCGCGACGCGGCACTGGCGGCGAGCGGACTCTTAACGGACAAAATCGGCGGACCGAGCATCTATCCGCCGCAGCCCGAGGGAGTTTTCGTAGTGACGCAGCAGAAAAAAGCCTGGCCCGAAGACAAGGGGCCCGACCGCTATCGCCGCGGCATGTATATTCATTTCTGGCGGAGCAGTCCCTATCCCATGCTGCCGACGTTCGACGCGCCGGAAGGAAATACGACCTGCACGCGACGAGCCCGATCGAATACACCGTTACAAGCGCTGACACTTGCCAACGACCGCGTCTTCGTCGAATTCGCCCGGGCCTTGGCGGCCCGGATTTTGAACGAGGCGTCGACGGACGTGTCGTCGCGAGCTCGCCGAGGTTTCATGCTCTGCCTGGCTCGGGAGCCGAGCCGGGCCGAGGAGGCTCGTTTGACCGAATATGTGGCCGCCCAGCGGTCGCTCGCTGGATCACAGACAAAAAATGCAGAGTCGATTGAACAAGTTGCATGGACAGCCGGAGCGCGCGTCTTGCTGAATCTCGACGAGTTCATCACGCGCGAATGAGTTTCGTAGGGCGAACTGCCAGCTTGCCGTTTCGAGTCGATAGTCGCAGACACCAGGGCAAGCTGACCGCTCGCCCCACGGTATGAGAACCGTTCCATGGATTCCCTCAGTCAACCTCGTCACCGTAGCGAGGAACATTGCCTCCGAGAGACGACCCGGCGACATTTTTTCGCCGATTGCGGCGTCGGACTGGGATCTGTCGCGCTGGCGTCGCTTTTCAGCGACGGCAAGATACTGGCCTCGCCGACCGCTGACCGGCGCACGAATCCGCTTGCTCCTCTGGCTCCGCATTTTCCACCTAAGGCTCGCAACGTCATCTTCCTGTTTATGGCAGGTGGACCGAGCCAGTTGGAGTTGTTCGACCACAAGCCGAAGCTCAACGAGCTGGACGGGCAGGTCATTCCGGCGTCGTTCGTGAAGAACCAGCGTTTCGCCTTTATCAAGCAGGATGCAAAGCTGCTCGGCACTCGACGACACTTTCACCGATGGGGTCAATGCGGCTCCGAAGTGTCGACACTCTTGCCTCATATCGGCTCGGTGGTTGACGATGTGGCCCTCATCCGCAGCATGAAGACCGATGTCTTTAATCACGGCCCGGCCAAGCTCTTTACGAACACCGGTTCGCCGCGATTTGGGCGCCCGTCCATGGGTGCCTGGGTGACGTACGGCATCGGCAGCGAAGTCGACAGCCTGCCGGGGTTCGTCGTATTGCTCTCCGGTCCGCGCGGGCCGCGCGGCGGCGCTCCACTTTGGGGAAGCGGTTTTCTGCCCACGACTTACCAGGGAGTCCCGTTCCTGAATGGTGCTGATCCGATCCTCAACTTATCGAACCCGACGGGAATCGACCGCCAGCGGCAGGGCGAGTTCGTGACGGCCGTCCGCGATCTGAATTCGCTGCGGCTGAACCAGGTCCGTGATCCCGAGATCGCCACGCGGATTGCCGCGTACGAGATGGCCTACCGCATGCAGTCGAGCGCGCCGGAGCTGATGGACCTCACGCGCGAGACCAAACAAACACTCGAGGAGTACGGCGCCGATCCCGTACGTCCGTCGTTTGCGCGTAATTGCTTGTTGGCCCGCCGCCTGGTCGAAAAAGGATGCCGTTTCGTGCAGCTTTATCACACCGATTGGGACCATCACGGCAACCCAGGGACCAACCTGGGCCAGCCGCTGGACGACCGGTGCCGCGAGGTCGACCGTCCGACGGCGGCTTTGATTCGCGACCTCAAGCGGCGGGGACTTTTGGAAAACACGCTGGTGATCTGGGGCGGCGAATTCGGCCGCACGCCACAGGGCGAGCCGCGCGATACTCCCGGGCGCGATCATCACATCGAGGCCTATTCCATGTTCATGGCCGGTGGCGGCGTGAAGGGGGGCATCACCATCGGCAAGACCGACGACATCGGTTATTACACGGTCGAAGACTCCGTCCACGTCCACGATCTGCAGGCGACCGTCCTGCACCTGCTGGGCCTGGACCACAAGCGGCTCACGTATCGCTTCCAAGGCCGCGATTTCCGCCTCACCGACGTCGCCGGCCAGGTGGTGCACAAGATCCTCGCGTGAGCCGGCAGCATCGTCATGGCAGCCAAAAGGTCCGCCCCGCCGAGAACTGCGGCAGCTCCCTCGCCCGGCCCGCGCCGCCTTGTGGCGCTCGGCGGAATTGCCGTGGCATGCGTGGGTCTTGCTCTCTACGCCGAGGCCTGGATCGCCTCGCCCGACATCAAACTCCTGGTCCCCGATCACGGCGCACGCTGGATTCTTCACCGGCGGCCGTTCAAGTTGAGCGCTTGGGGTCCGACCCAAGAGGTCGTCTTCTTTCGCAAACGCATCACAATGCCCACGCAGGCGGAGACGCAATCGATAACCGTGCGCGCCATGCGAACGTGCATGGTCTATTGGGACCGGCAGCGTGTCGCCGTGTTTGCCAAACCGGATGAGTGGAAAGAACCGCATCAGATCGCCCTCGAGAATCTCGGGCCTGGCGAGCACATGCTCGAGATCTTCGTACAGAACAGCTTCGGTCCCGCGGCGCTGCTGGTCACTTGCCAGCAGCTCGATCTGCAGACCGGCCCGGGTTGGGACGAACATGTACTGGGAGAATCGTGGCAGACGGCGATGACGGCCGACGACGTCGAGCTGCCGGAGATCTCGGGCCGCTTGGAATCCCCGCTCCGCGCCCTGGCGTCATCGCTGAGGTGGCTGGTCCCGTTGTTTTTCGCCGCTTGGGGCGCTTCGCTCTGGACGAGCCGTCGGGCGGACGTTTACGGAATGCCGAAGTGTTGGACGGCCTCGAATTGCCGGTGGATCGTCATCGCGGCGTGGTTCATTTTGTCGGTGAACAATTTCAGCAAACTTCCCGCTGGTGTCGGCTACGATCTGCCGGGGCACGTCGACTATGTGCGTTTCATTGCGGACCGTGGGGAGCTTCCCAATGCGCAGGACGGGCTGGAGATGTTTCAGGCACCCCTTTATTACGTGCTCTCCGCTGCGATTTACCGAGGATTGACGTTTCTTGTCTCAAGCGAGACGGCGATGACCTGGTTGCGATGGGGACCGTTGCTGTGCGGAATGGCGCAGGTGGAAGTCTGCTATCGGGCCGGAAAATGCCTGTTTCCGGGTCGCAACGGCCTGCAATCGCTCACGGTTCTGATCGGCGGACTGCTCCCCATGAATGTGTACATGTCGCAGGCCGTGAGTAACGAGCCGTTATCTGGTCTCCTGTCAGCCGTGGTCCTGCTGTGGAGCTGGCAGGCGATGCGCGAAACGGATGCCGGTCGCCGATCGCGATGGCCGTGGTGGCTGGGGCTCTGCTTGGGTCTGGCACTCTTGACTAAAATGTCGGCCCTGCTGCTGGTGCCCCTCGTCGCGGGCGTGCTCGGCGTCACCAATCGCGATCGCGGCTGGAGAGTGGTCTTGATGGCGTTTGCACGCTGTTTCGGCCTGGCGTGCGCTATTTCGGGCTGGTTCTACGTCCGCAACTGGCTACTCTTCGGTAAGCCATTCATCGGAAACTGGGACCCCGTTACTGGAATCCTCTGGTGGCAGGATCCGGGATACCGCACGCCGTGGCAGATGGTTTCGTTCGGGCGGTCGCTATTCCAGCCGATTTACGCGGCGTTTTATTCGATCTGGGACGGTTTCTTTGCCACCCTGTGGCTCGACGGCAACCTGAGCTTGATGGATTCGGGCGATACCCGCCCTCCCTGGAATGAAACGTTTCTGCTCGCGGCGCCCTGGCCGGGATTGTTACTTTCGATGGCCATCGCGGCGGGACTGCTGCGTGGACTGCGCTGTGGCGATGCCGGTTTGCGTCGTTCGCTGCGGTTGGCAGGCGCAAGCACGCTGCTGTATCTCGCGACGTTCTTCGTGTACTGCCTACAATTGCCAGTCTACAGCTCGTCCAGGGCTTCCTACACGCTCGGCCTGACGCCCGTTTACGCCGTGCTGTGCGTGGCGGGCTTGCAACTGCTGCCGCAGCATCGCCTGCTCCAGTCTGCCTTGACGGCTTTCGTCGTCTGCTGGAGCGTGTTGGTGTATGGCGCATACTTTGTGCTGTGACGCACGTTATGACTTCACTCCGTCACGCAAACTCGCGATTTGTGGTGGCCCAGGTGGTCGCGTTTGCGGCGGGGCTGCTGCTGACGATTCCAACTGAGATTATGAAGCTCCGGGTCGCTGCCGCGACCAAGGTCGGCGTGTTGGCATGGATCTTCTGGCTCGATCACGACA
>CAYWOV010000050.1:0-9894 GCA_964459965.1 uncultured Planctomycetaceae bacterium
AAACCGGCGAGCGCCTGGGAAACGGCACCCTGCTCGGGGAAATCGGCCTGTTCACCCCCGACGGCACACGCACCATGACGGCGCGCTGCATGACCGACGTGCAGACGGCCCAGATCGACTATGATCGGTTCAAGGAGCTGTATTTCCAGAACCCGCAATTCGGATTTCATCTGCTCCACCTGATCGTCGCCCGGCTGCACGGACGCGAGCATTCCCAGCCGACCCGGCCGTCCCCAGGATGACGGGCGACACGGGAATCGCATCGAGGCAGCGGTCGATATCACGCAGCTGGAAAGGGCAAGCGAATTTTCGGCGAGATGATACAGTCGAGCAACGGCTTGACAAGTTGGAAGCACTGCTTACCAAAACGAACGCGCCTGCCGAGGCAGCCCCATTGCTAGCTGATCTGTTGTCAATCTCGGCGAATGAGCGACACCCGTTGCTCAACATCAGCCGACATAAGAGGAAGGAAAATACCTTGGCGATCATGTTATCGCTGGTTGAAGCGCTCGCAGACCGATGCCCGCTGTTTCTTTTGTTCGAAGATGTACACTGGATCGACCCAACTTCGCTGGAGTTGCTGAACTTGATCATCGATCGGGTTACCACGCGACCGATCTAGTAAAAATCACCGTCTGACCAGAATTCCCATTGATCCGGGTCGACGACCACAACTGTGATCCGGCTGAACCTCGGCCGTTTTTTGCCGGAGCAAAGCAATGAGATGATCCGGCGTTTGACCCGCGGCAAGAGCTTACCCACGGGGATTGCCACGGAGATAGTTGACCGCACCGACGGCGTGCCGCTGTTCGTGGAGAAACTGACCAAAGCTGTACTGGGCGGCATCATCCCGGAACAGGTGGACGGCTTCATCGGAATCCGCACCTGCGATCGCGCTAGACCGGAGTTGGCCCCGGAGCCGGTGGTGGATGCGGAATCGGCTCAGACACCGCGACATCGATCTGATTGGATATCTGACCTTCGTAAGTGGCGCTGATGATGAGATGACCGAGGAAGTCTTGTTGCACGAACGGCGTGAAGAATACGAACGACTGGGTGTCTGTCGGGCCGAATTGGGCGGTTCTCGAACCAGCCATGCCGACATTGGTTGACCGGATTGTGTCAAGTGGAATGCTTCCGCCATTCGCGCCGGGGAATGTGAACTGCTGACCCGACGCCACGTTTCCGAAGGGCAAAAGAGGGTTTCCCGACGTCGAGGAAATTACACTCAACACGATGTTGCCCGAGAAGATCTCAAGTGTGGTGGATGCGGCCCCATTCGGCAGGGTAGCGGTAATCGTTGCCGAGTTCGACGAGGGCGTCACCGGCACGGTGATGAAGAAGGAGTTCGATGTCGACTGATTTTTCGGCACTATCGCGCCGCCGCTCACAGTTACGCTTGGAGTCCAGGACAGCGCCACTGGAAGGTCGCTACCGGCGCGAGCCGGCACGTTCAGCGTCACCGTTCCTGTCGCCGGTTGCCCCGCCCATAGCACTGGAGGGCTCACCTCGACGCTCAACACACCAGGTAGATATTCATAGATGAATGCATATTTGACGTATACCTTATTGCCGACCTTGACTTCGATATTTATCTGAACGCCCCGCGAGTTCAGGGTGAGAGACGGCAAGTTGAAACTGGTCACCGGCGGCGTCAATAGCCATAGTAGGCGGCGAGCACATTGAGTTGCGCCGTTTGGCAAGTCTCCTCGGAGGGAAAGAAGGCAGTTGCGCAGGCCATATCATCCGGCGTGACTGTCGTGCCGTGGGGAGTTTTACCCGCTGTGACCTTCGCGAGGATGATCGGGGCCAACGGGGAAGCGTCTAGGATTGAGGGAAATTCCGTGAAATCTGGGCCAGCAAAACTCAAGGTGTTGTCGGTGGCGGATGTCCAAGAGAGCTGGGCCCCGGCGGGCGCCGTGACCTCGCCTTCGTGCATGTGATCCGGATAGACTTGCAGAACGCCCGTTGCGCCCTGCACTACTGGATGTGAGGGAACCAAGACGGTTAGTGGTTGGGGAATGTCATCGGACTGATCGTCAAACAAGAATATAGGGTCGCCTGCCGTGTTTTTTCTCGGGTTTTTATCATACGTCGGATTTACTACCAGCGTATCCATCCGACCCATGGAATTTCTCTGCACGCTGGGCCAATTCCTGACCGAGGCAGACGGCGGAAGTCCTGAACTCGTGTCACTAACATCAAACCATTTGCGCATGTAGCGCACGCGAGGAATAAAGCCACACATTCCAGCGCCCAAGCCATCATGGTCGCCGACGGCGAACACTCCGCCGCCGGCTTGCATGAACTCCGTGAGCTTCGCCAATTCGCTATCGGAAAGACGGCCGGGCTCACCCGGATTCCCAGACTGAGGATCCGTGAACGGAGGGCCAGCCGGGACTCCTCCGTCGTTACCCAGGTCGCCGAACAGCCAGATCTCGTCGTAGTCCAGCAGGTTGACGCTTGGGTCGTCGAAGCGAAAGGGCGTCGGATTGCTCGGGTCGGGGCCCTTCAACGTGGCGTTCGGATCGGGCGTATCGTTCTGCTGAGGGAAGCCTCCGTCCACACTGAATCCGCGGCTCGCCGTATCGACGAAAAAAGTTGGCGAGGGACTGTTTCGCAAGGCCGAAATCAGAAAGGACAGCGTAAACCACTTATCTGGGCTGTCGTTTTGGTTCGGCGGAATATGGGGATAGCTTTTTGTCCACAGGTTGAAAACGCCATCGACAACAATCAAAACCTTAATATCGGCCATACGACCCTCCCGTTACGTGCGGGATGTGACGCGAGTACGATATCGGTGTCAGTTCTGCAGATAAGAGGTCTGGCCTAGGTCGCTGCAGACCCGGCGGCCGGCGATGCTTCGAGGACGTGGAGGGAAGAGGCGATTTCGGTTGCGCGGTCCAGCTGCAGTCCGGCAGCCTGAAGCAGATCGCCGAATTGTCTTGCAGAGCGTTCGCGTCCAGGGAGCAGAACCAGCATGTTCAGGTCGGAGAGGGCTGCCGGTCCAGGTTTCTCATGTTCGTGCAGCAGCCATTCGATCAGGACGATACGGCCATGGGGATGCAACGCGCTCACGCAATTCCGGAGTATCCGTACGCACTGCGCGTCGTCCCAATCATGAAGAATGGATTTGAGAACGTGAAGGTCGGCCTGCGGGATGCGCTCGAAAAAGTCACCCGCCAGCACCTCGCAGCGCGCCGACAGGCCGCGCGCGGCGATCGCGGCCTTGGCCCGCGGCACGACGTCCGCCCGATCGAGAATGGTGCCGCGCAGGGGTGGGTTTCGCTGCAACAGTGCGGAAATAATCGTGCCCGACGCACCGCCGATATCGACTACGTGCTCGACCGCTGATGTATCGACCAGCGACGCCACCTCCTCGGCAATGGCAGCGGAATGGTCGGCCATGGCCGCCGTGAACACGTGGCCTTCACATGGATCTGCCGCGTAGTAGTCGAACAACTCGTGGCCGAGTGCCGCGAGCGTCTGGCATTCGCCAGACCGGACAGCCTCCGTCAGCCGTCCCCATGGCGCCCAGGAGCCGTGCCCAGTGTGCAGCATCGCAAGATTGCGGACCGAACCCGGTACGTCAGCGCGCAGCAACTCGCCCAGCGGCGTCAGGCCGAAACAGCGGTTTGGCCAGGCCGCGACCAGGCCGACATGGGCCGAGGCGCGCAGGAGCCGAAAGGTGGGCTCCCGCTTGCACCCGATACAATCGGCAAGCACGTCGGACTCAAGCGGGCCCTGTGCGAGACAATCGGCGACGCTAAAGCGAGCCAGCGTGCCGACGATCTGGCTGATCCAGAAGCCCTTGATCATCTGCAATAGCTGCACCGTACGCGGCTCGTCCAACTGGCTACTCATGGGCGCGCACCAGCGGGCACTCGCTCGCCGCCAACGGCCGGAACGCAGCATCGCCTCTTACCGTCCTGACGATTTTCATTAGATCCCACGGCCCGGTCGATTCGGCCGGCGCCTTGATTTGACCAAGAGCAAGGTCATGAACCATTCGGCCGTCCTCGCGGATATATCCGCCGGCCGCGAACATATCGTTCACCGGGGTGTCCCGCATCCGCGCCACCACCGCGAGCGGCTCGTCGGTCGCTGCGTCCTTGATGGCCTGCAGATAATGGCGCACCGCCGAATAGGTGCCGGCCTGGATCGCGCTCGGCATGGCGTGCATGCGCTCGAAGAAGCGCAGCGACCACGCCTTGGCCTGTGCCGATTGCTCGTGGTGGAACGCCATCAGCGCTGAATGGCCTTGGCCGACATCGAGGCCCATGGCCTTGACCTCCTGTATCATGAGTTGCAGGGGAACGACGTGGGTGCCGGCGTTCCCCAAGCGGAACTCGGCCGCCTGCTTCATCAGATTGACCGTGTCGCCCGCGGCCGTGGCAAGCGCGATGACGGAGGCGCGGCTCTGCTGCGCCTGCAACAGGAAGGAGCTGAAATCGGCCGCTCCGAACGGAACGCGGACACGGCCGGCGACGATGCCGCCGCGCTTTTCAATCGCCGCCGCGGCGTCCCGCTCCAGCGCATGTCCGAAGGCAAAGTCCGAGGTGATGAAGAACCATTTGTCAGCACCGGGGCCGAACACCGCCTCGACAGTCCCGGTGGCAGCCTCGTAGGTATCCCACGTCCATTGAATGCTTGTCTGCGCACAGGCCTTGCCGGTGAAGTCGGACGATCCGGCGCCAATGAGTACCACTTTATTTCTTGGTCGAGCGATCTCGACGATGGCCAGTCCCACCGCGGAATTGGCGATATCGGCGACCGCCCCGACATGGTCCGCGTCGAACCATTGCCGTACGATGGCCGAGCCGATGTCCGGTTTGTTCTGATGATCGGCTTCGAGGATCTGGATGCGTCGGCCGGCGATCGAAGCCCCGAACTCCTCCGCGGCCATGTGCGCCGCCTCCACGGATCCGCGGCCCGTGGCGCTCGCAAGCTGCCCGTTCATGTCGGTGATCACGCCAATCTTGATGACCTCGTCACCCGCTTGCGGGCGCGTCGGCGTCGCCGCGATCGCCGCCACGGAGCAGATCGCGCAGATAGTGTGTGAACGTAGTCTGTGGCGCATGCCGGTCTCCTCTCCTTCTTGTTGACGGGTTCGTGCCGGGCCAGCGTCTTGCAAGCCCACCCTACGCTGCCCGCCCGGTCGGGGTCCTGAAAAACCGCCGTACACGAGCTGAAAAGCTGCTGAAATTGTGGTAGCGTCACGCGTGCCGAGGTTTTGCAGAGCTGGTGTGTCCGCCGTGCAATCGACGTTCAGATTCGAGGGATTCACGCTCGATCCGGCGCGCGGGCTGTTGCAGGCCGCCGATCGCCCCATCGAATTGCGGCCCAAGAGCTTCGCCCTACTCAGATACCTCGTGGAGAACTCCAGTCGTCTCGTGAGCAAGGATGAGCTGATCAGGGCCGTTTGGCGCGAGGTTGCCGTGACGGACGACTCGCTGGCGCGCTGCATCAGCGATGTGCGATCGGCGCTGAGCGATACCGAGCAACGGATCATCAAGACAGTCCAGCGCCGCGGATATCTGCTGACGGCACGCGTATCGCGGGCCGCTGGCGAGGAAGAGGCGCCGGGTCGTCCCTCCATTGCCGTACTGCCGTTCGGGAACTTGAGCCATGATCCGCAGCAGGACTATTTCGTGGATGGGCTCTCTGAAGACTTGATCACCGCACTGTCGAAGTTCCCGGAGCTGCTGGTTATCGCCCGGCATTCGGCATTCAAGTATAAGAATACGCAGCTTGACGCCAAACAGATCGGAGGTGAGCTTGGGGTGCGGTACCTGCTGGTCGGCAATGTGCGCCGAGACGGCAAGAGCATCCGCGTCTCCGCCCAGCTGGTGGATGTCGGCACCGCGACACAGCGCTGGGCGCAGAGCTACAACCGCGATCTATCTGACATTTTCGCTGTCCAAGACGACGTCACGCAGAACATCGTTGTGACGCTGGTGGCCCACATCGCCAGGTCCGAGCTCGACCGGGCGATCCGCAAACCACCTCAGAGTCTGACGGCTTACGAGTACTATCTCCGCGGTGAAGCAGCGATGAAAAACCCGGAATGGGCCGATTGGGGGGAAATCATCGCAAGGGGTCGCGCCTTCTATGAGCAATCCATTGCTGGCGATTCCCGTTATGCACCGCCATTCCAGGGATTGGCCTACACCTACCTAAAAGCGTATCTCGAGCCCACCAGTTATGGCGCCATAGGAACCGAGTATTACAAACAGGAGACGATCGATCATGCGCTGTCGCTCGCGCAGCGCGCAGTCGATCTCGATGGCAGATTGCCAGAGGCGCACGCAATGCTTGCGCTGGTGCTGCACTGGAAGTATCGACGCGGCGAAGCGATCGCGGAGTTTGAGCGCGCATTCGCGCTCAATCCGAATTTTTGCGATCCGCGTTTCGGCCATGCACTATGCCAGAACGGCCATGCTTGGGATGCCATCGATTACTTCAACCGCATCATGCGGCTGGACCCGTTTCACTCGCCGCTGACCTATTATTTTCTGGGTAACGCCTACTACCACTGTGATCGCTACGGGAAGGCGCTCGAGCTACTGCGGACAGCGACCAGTCGCTCGCGGGGGATGCTGCCTGCCATCGTCGACCATGCCGCGGCGGCTGCACTGCTCGGATGCGATGAGGAGGCAAGCACTGCGGTCGCGAAAGTGCTCGAACGCCTGCCGGGTTTCGCCATCACGGGGTGGTTGGACTTGATCCGAATGGCAAAGCAGGAGGACGCGGATCGGCTCGCGCGCGGGCTGCGAATGGCCGGCCTGCCAGAGTAACCGACCATCGAGCCGCGCGAGCACGAGATCTCCAACACCCATTGGCCCCAGCCCTTCCGCAAAGAAGTCGGACCATGAGCCGAGCTGATTTGCTCTGCCACCGCGCGGCCGGCTCGGAGCGCGACGCGTCGGCGACTCAATCCGCTCTTGCTTTCTTCCGTTTGATTTATTCCTAGACTTTTCTGCAATTTATGATAGGAGTTTGCTTGCGATGAACGCGACGTGCCGCGCGGCACTTGCTGGGCGGCCGAGGGAGGATATCGATGACGCTGAGAAATCTTGTTTTCGGGGCACTGGCTTGCGCACTTGTGCTCGGGAGCACGATGGCCGCGGATGCCGTGGGAGTTGGCGATTTATGCGGTGGCATCCTAGGAATTCAATGCGACAAGGATCTTTGGTGCGATCCGGCCGCGGGGCAATGCATCGTAGCCGATGGCGTGGGGACGTGCGTCAAGGTTCCTCGACGCTGTCCGAAAGTGCTGGCCCCCGTGTGTGGATGTAACGGCAAGACATTCCCCAACGACTGCTATCGACAACAACGAAGAATCGGCAAGAAGAGCGACGGAAGATGCTGATTCAGGTCTGCGGGGGAGTTTTCACGACGAGCCGCGAGCCTCGCTCCGAAGATTCTCCATCCTCACGAGGCCGTGGTCGGTCTGCTTGACGTCGACGCTGTAGAATCCGTCGCCGATCGGCTCGGCGGCGCGCACCGCGATCTCCATGATCTCGCGCGCCGCCTGATCGAGCTCGAAGGTGCGAAGCCGCCTTCGCGGGAGGAGCCGTCGGCGCGGTGTTTGACGACCTGCCGCTGGCCGCGCAATTTGGATTTCATCTGCTCCACTTGATCGTCGCGCCGCTGCACGCACGCAAGCCGACCGCTCCCCTCCCCAAGGTGACGGGCGACACGGGAACCGCATTGAACCGCGAATGACCGTGTGCCGTCGATTTCCGCACATCCGGGCAGACCAACTGGTCTGACCTCCGATCTCGTGGGCACCTTGGCCGCGGTACCGACGGTGGAAGCGAGCCTGTCAATGGCCTTGCACCGAGGCCCAAGCTCTGTCAAATTGCATTGCCGCAAGGTCGTCGGACCTGATCCAGAATGTCGCTTCGCCGACATCGCCGAATTCAAATTCAATCTGTTTGTCCCACGACAAATTGAGCAAGCAAACGTCCGAGGATTCGATGGACACGGCTTCTTGCGAGGCTGGAGCGTGCCCCAGCATCTGATGAACCCGGGTTTTGAGCTTCCAGTCGTTACATGCAACATTCGCCGCGTGCCTGGACTGCGCGGTGGGCAAGTGATAATTTTCCATTACATTATAGTAAAATGGAGGTATTTGGGCTGCCGCCTTCGGCGCTCCGGCCGCATAAGTGATCGAGCTCAAAAGCGCTTTCGTCAAGATGCCCGGCATGGCTTGCCTCAAATGCGAGGGCGGGAAACGCTCGCTTGCAAGTTCATGGAGCCAGCCTTGGAACTCATCGACTTCGTTGTCCGATGGGGCAGCCTCAAGTCCGATCTCGGCTGCCCGTTTCATCCACCGGTGAGCCTTGGCCAGAATGCGTTCCTTCTGCTTCGGGAGAACATTGCTGTTTTTCAGTACCTCATGAGACACAAGGCGGGAAACTCGGTCGACCATGATGCCGACCTGGGGGAATCTGGTGTTGCCGCGGTCAAGCGGCATCCAAAAGTGTTCATCCCAGTCCGGGATGTATTGCGAATGCGAGGGGAGCCCGGTGGCGGCCATGAACGCAGAGGCTCGAAGCGCCTCCACGCGACGATCGTAGCGCGGGTCATCGCCGCGATCCAATGCGGATGCGTCGGGCCATGTGTCGAACGGAAGGGCGACCACCGGCCATGAATAGTGAACTGCGTATCCGGGTTCATTCGGCAAGAGCCAGTCGGGACCATCGCTGGCAAGCCTGTCTTTTATCGGCGGCAAGTCCGACGGGGCGGGGCACGGTGGCTGCCCCTTCGGGACATTGGGCGCATAGATCACACACGAATGGTCTCGGGGATCGCCTCCCTCCCAGATCTGCTCTTCATCGTCGCGCCCGAAGAAAAAAAGCATGCCTTTGGCCGGCAAGCGGGAGTCTATTCGGGGCAATTCCGCACAATCGATTTGGGCCAGGAAATGGAGGGGCACGTCGCGCCCTCGAGAATTCCGTCCGCGCGGCCATGCTACTTTTGCAGGGAGCGTCGGCAACCCGCCAAGCCGGCTTCGCAGAGCGGGTGCCTTGCTCGGTGGATAGGGTCGATGAAGAAGAATTGCCGGAGCACGATAGGTCGATAGCACCTCGTCGATCTCTCGAGTCTCGGCTGCACCCGAGAACATCATGCCTCCTTCAAATTGGAAAAAAGCGGTCGCCCGAACGATAGCTGACATTGCCGCTAACGCAAGGATTTGCTCCGAATTGTGACTCGATTAGCGGATCATGATCTGAAATGTACGAGACGGCCAGCATGTGATCTTTAGCGCTCCAATTTTAGCCCCACACGGTTTGCATCATCGACAGACCATTGGTTCCAGCTGGTTCCGAAGGTCGATTTTAACAGACGCTTGATGCCGTGATCATCGACAAACTCGACATCGGGTGATGGCACGACCACATTTCGCCCTCTCATGGCGACGTGAACAACGATGCCCTTCGACCTCGAAGTGCGTCTTCGCCCACGAACGGTCAGGCGAATAGTCTTCACGAGACCGAACCAAAATACGATGATCCAGATCACCGCAAAGATTCCACTCACCATATCCGCATACGCCATCGCAAACCCTCTCCTGCCACTAACGCATGTCCGGCGAAAGCCTGTCCTCGGGCTTGACCCGAGGGTGGACCTGGGTCGCCGATGAAGGCCGTGCGCCGAAGAGGGAATCTACAGCGCTTCCGGGTCGAGGCGCGCGGAGCGAGCAATAGCCCGCGTATTCAAATCCGTTGGTGCATTGGAATTCCGCCCGACGTCGACGCGAGCCGCATCGCCCGCTTTGGCAACCCCCCACCACTACTGCGCGAACCGCTCGATGAACCACCGCAGCAGCTTGATCCACACCTCGTCCTTGCCGACCGCGTCCTCGATGCCGTGCTCGAGGTTGGG
>CAYWOV010000051.1:0-9851 GCA_964459965.1 uncultured Planctomycetaceae bacterium
CTGTTCCAATAACTTAACGGCCAAAGCGACGTCCTCGATTGCCAGACCGACCGATTTGAACAGCGTGATTTGTTCGAGCAGCGCCCGGCCCGTTTGGCGACCGACAACGACTTCGGCCAGATCGTGCATTAAGGGCCAATCGGTGACACCCGCTTCGAGGGCCCCGACGAAATCGCCCGCCTCGCGTTGGCATGCCTCGACCGAGTCGCACACGATGACGTCGGCCCGGCGGACTGTTTCGACGTCGATTTCCGCCTTGGTAAGGTAGTTGGAGCCAACGACGTTGAGGTGCGTTCCCGGTTCGACCATCCGCCCCTCGAAGAGCGGGACTTCGCTGGTCGTGGCACAGATTACGATATCCTTTTCGGCCACAGCTTCCTCGGGCGAATGGACGGGGACGACCTGGGTGCCGCAATATTCGCTCATCTCGTGGGCGAACCGCTGCCGGCGTTCGTCGTTGCGAGAATAAACCTCGGCCCGTTCAATGCGGCGAACAGCAGTCATCGCCTTGAGTTGCGTGCGGGCCTGCTTGCCTGTGCCGAAGACGCCCACGGTTCTTGCATCGGGGCGGGCCATGTATTCGGTGGCGACTCCGCTCGCAGCGCCGGTGCGTAATTGGCCCAAAAAATCGGCTTCGATCAGGGCCACCAATTCGCCCGACTCGACCGACGACAGTCCGACATGAAAACGCGCCTTGGCACGCGTTGTCGTGTAGACCTTCCAGCCGACAAATCCGAGATATTCGGCGGCCGCACTCATCACATGCAGCGTGATGCCGGGCGCCCGCGCCCGGCTCCGCGGGATGTTAACGGATTTCTCCTCAGCAAGACCTCGGAAGGCGGCTTCCACCGCTTCGATGGCCGTCTCGACGTCCAAGAGTTCCCTGACGTCATCTTCCCTGAGATAGATTGCGGCCATGGTGTTGCGCTAACATTCCCGGTTGAGGACATCGATCAATTGCCGCAGGCGGCCGAAATTTCTTCGGTTGAACATCATGGTGAGCCGCGGCAGATGTTTCAGGTGCTCGTCATCCGATTCAAGGCGATGGACGGGCGTTTTCTCGATGCGTCCCTCGACCAGAATGTCCGCAAATTCCTTGTTGAGCCGCTCGACCAAGGCGTCGGACGGCTCGCGGTTGAGTCGCAGAATCAATCGATCTCGAATGTACCGCATGCTGTTGTAGACGGAATAAAAGCTGATGATTTCCTGGACTGCCTCTTCCACACGGTCGGTAATCTTGAAGAACGCCAAATCCTCGTCGGAAATCAGCTGACGCGCTAGGAGTTCGTCGATGACAAAGCGATACCAGGCTTTCCAGTAGGTCCCTCCCGGCTCGTCGACGAGCACGATAGGCATCGGATCCCGCTTGCCCGTCTGGACTAACGTGAGGGTCTCGAAGCCTTCATCTTGCGTGCCTAAACCGCCGGGAAAAAGTGCAACCGCGTGCACTTCCTTCACAAAGAGCAGCTTTCGCGTAAAAAAATACTTCAGATGGACGAGTTTTCGGTCGTTTGAAATGACGGCATTCGATTCCTGCTCGAAGGGAAGCATGATGTTGACGCCCATGGCCATCTCTTGGCCTGCCCCAACGTGCGCCCCTTCCATAATGCCGCCGCCGGCCCCGGTGACGACCATCCAGCCGGCCTTGGCCATTTGGGCCCCGAACTCGACCGACTGGCGGTAGGCACCGTCGTCGCGGGACGTGCGGGCCGAGCCGAAGACGGTCACTTTGAACTGGCGCCGATAGGGAGTGAACACCTTGAAGGCGTAGCGCAACTCCCTCAGGACACGCGAGAGGATCTTGAGGTCGCCCCGCGTGGCTCCATCCGCGGCCAGCTTGTCGGCGGTCTCTTTGATCTCGGTAATGAGAGTCGAGCGGTGTTCGGGAACCGGCGAAGGCGTGCCGGGAACGGACGGAGGGGTGGCAATCCCCGGTGCCAGCAAGGCGCTTTCCGGCTTTGGAGACGGATCGTCTGTCATGGTATCTAAGTCGCGACGGCTTCCAAGGCCTGCTCGCGCGTTTCGTAAATTGCCCAAAGCGTATCGAGGGCCGTCACGCGCAATAATTCCTTAGCCAGATCGCTGGCCCCGCACAAAACGAGCTCGCCGCCGCGGCTTTTCACAAGTTTATGGCAGCGCAGCAAAAGGGCGAGAAAGACGGAGCCAAAGTAGCCCACATCGCTCAGGTCGAAGACCACCATGGGAACCTCCTGGTTCCGCAGGGGGCCCATCACAATGTCAGCGGCCTGTTCGATCAGGTCCCAGCGCATCGATTCGACGTTGGCGGCAGGCGTAATCACGACCGCGTTCCCGTGCCATTCGAGCTTGAAATCGTCTTTGGCCTTGGACATGGATGGATTTCCCATAGATGGCTCCCCCGTCGATGGATGTCCGTCACCGTCGGTCGTCACGATTCACGCCCGGGTCGAGACGCCAGCGGTGCCTCGGCCGGAAGGTTTTGGGCCGGCGCTCCATTGCGGCGCTCTAACCATTGGACCCAACACTTTATCTTAGCATCCCAAGCGGTCGTCTCGCCAACAGCGGCGGGCCGATTCTCGGGAGCGACCAGTCGGTCGAGTGCATCCAGGATGGCTTGCCGAACATGGTCGTCCCGCTCGGTCCATCCCAAGGTGACCAAATGGTCCACAAAACGGGTTTGGCCCGAAAGCCCCATTTCCTTGACGGCCCGCTCGCGAATACTCGGGTTCGGGTGGCAGCTTAGCCGGACCATTTCCTGCATCCCCTCCGCCGCGCCTAATCGACACAGGCTGACCGCGGCCGAAAACCGCACTTCCTGATCAGAGCTGGTTAGAAGCGTTCTCAGGTTGGGAGACGTTCGACCGCCGTCTTGCGGTTTCAGGCCGAGAATCGCGACCTGATTGCCACAATTTCCCAATGCGCGGATCGCCGCCAGTTGGACCGTACGATTGCGGTCCTCGATCAGGCTGAGCAGCCAAACGGCGTGGGCCGGCCGGCCGTGGTGGGCCAAATAATCGCATCCAAGTTGCCGGACCACCGCGGAACTATGCTGCAATGCCAGATTCGCTAATTCCGCGCAATCTTCCGTCGAGTCCGAAGCCACGGCGGCCAATGCCATCCTCCAGACGAGATCGTCTGATTCGTGAGCGAGTAGCTCGCGCAGCCGGAGCAACACAGGCCGGCTCAAAGTGGCGGCCTGACCTCGATCGGCCAATACCTTTGCTCCGCGCCGGCGGATGTTGACGTCGGCATTGTGCAGATCAAGCAGCGCCGCATAAACCGGGCTGATCTTTGGCAGCACGTCGTGATAAATCGCCTCGGGCGGCGGTGTCCGTGTTGGTTCTTGCAGATACGACTCGACGACCGGGACGTCGCGTGCGCCCATTCCGACGAGCCAATCGCGCGCGGCCGCGGCGGCCGGTGAATCGGCCGGACTTTCGATCAGGGCCGCCAAATGGGATCGAACTTCCGCCGTCCGCAGTGCGTTTGCCTCGGCCACCGCCCGCGGTTCTCGCTTCATGACCTGATCGAGGTAACTGAGCGACGAACCGATCTCCGCAGCGATCGCCGTTACGGCAGCCTCGCGCCGATCGAACGGGCTGTCAAATCGATAGGGGGTCGTTACCTTCTTGCGAGAAGTGAGTAATTGCGCCGCCTCATGCCTCGTTTTGGCCGAACTATCTCGCATGGCATGCAAAAGAAGGGGGAACGCCAGTGCGTCAGGCCAATCCGTTGCTGCGCGGACCGCGGCCATTTGAACCTCCGTACTTCTGTCCACGGTCAGTTCGGAAAGAACGACGGCTGAGTCGAGAGTTGCGTCTTTGGCGAGTTCGCAAGCCACTGTCCGGCGAACGACCGCCGATGAATCGCGTGCGAACGAGGTTATTTCCTTTGGCCCCCAGGTACCGAGCGCCTGCACGGCTGCCGCACGAAGCGCTTCCCGAGCCTTGGTGGCTTGAGTCTTTAATTCGGTATGCGCCTCGTCGGTATGCAGCGTTCCCAGGCTTAAGAGAGCGGCCCCGCGAAGCCCGAAGTTCGACCCTTCGGCCTGTAACTTCAGGAGCTCGAAAGCCTCGTCGATTTGTGCGAATCCGAGCCAGGCGATGAAGCCGCGGCGGACCTCGATGTCGGGATCGATGCGGCAGTTCAGCACGGTTTCCGGCCAGAACGACCGGGTTTCCTTCGTTCCCTGCGACTTGCGGCCGGCTTTTTGCGTGTCCGTCTGGCGGCGCACAATAGGCTGATTCCAGATTGCGTAAATGACGCAAGAGTCGATCGCAGCGCGACGAATTATCACCGGCGGGCGCAGCTTACCTTCGCCTTCGCGGAATGCGTTATTTAGCCGGGGGATGTTCGCAGGACGCACCCATCGTGCGACTCCGCGAAAGATCTCAGAACGGACGTCGTTCGGCAGCCCCGTGTGTTCCAGGAGCCGTCCGGCGGGCGCGAGGCCGTCGATTGGGTCCGCCGCACTTGCGGCAAGCACGAGGCACCACGCTTCGGCGGCGGCGCAGCGCGTCGTCGCCGCCAGAGATTTGCGCGTCTTGACCTTGGGCGAGTCGCGGTTGCCGGTTTTATCACCATTGTCGGCGGCCGGGCTTGAATTCTTCGCATCGGACAATTGGTTCGCCGGCCCCTGCTTGAGCTTTGGCGAACCGTTCTTGATGACGGTCGGTGGCTCGCTGATCTCAGCCAAATACTGCGGCGGATTGACAACAAGCCTCTGCAAGACGTCCACAATTTCGACCGCAGAGACCGGATCCTGTTGAGCCCAAATAATGGCGGCATTCCAGCCAACGAGGTTGTCCGAGAGAGCGAGACGTCGCAGACAGCGCACGCCCTCGCCCATCGCGGCGGGTGACACCGCTGTCGTGCTCTTCTCTGGCGGATGAATAAGTTCCGCGACGGTGAGGGGCCAAAATCCGTCCCAGTGCGCAACGCTTTCCTTGGGGCTCGTTTGCTCGGGCGATTTTTCGCTTTCCTTGTTGGGCGACGCTGTTGAGGAGTCTGGATTTGCATTCGCTGCAACGCTCTTGGCGTGATCGTCTTTCGGGTCGTCCTTCGCCGGTTTGGATGGCGTTGCCGAAGATCGCTTAGCGCCATCAGACGGTGGATCGATTGACCCGTCGGTTTCGTCCTTCTCGAATGAAGCGTCCCAATCTTTGGCAAATCGCCAGCGAAGGTCTTTTGCCAACGGAAAACCGAGCCGGCGATGTTCCCATTCGGCATTCGCGGTCCAGGCGTGGTTGCTTTGCCAAGCTTCGGAACCAAGAGTTGTGCGAATGACCTCCAGCAGTCCGAAATGGGAGGGTGACGCGGGCGATGTCGCGATGAGCGTCGTCTGATTCGTGATCGAGTCGGTTCTAATTGATGCGCAGCCGGCAACGATCAACAGGACGATCGCAGGAGCTAAAGCGCCGCGGCGTCGGATTATTCCGTTCCAATCCAAATTGGAATCGCAGAATGGCCCTTGTCTTTGCGCGCACCGGTTCAGCACGCTGCAGGTGCGAAGAGCGACTAGGCGAACCCGGTGCATGGGCGGTGAGTGAGACTTGCGGAGGTCAGGCGATTAGTGAATCCGGCAACGCGCCAGCCCCGAGCGCAGAAAAAATGCAATACCATGATCGCGCGGGAAAGCGGGCAGTTGACGGGGGAGAGGGGAGCGGAATCGTATCAGCGAACGCGGATTTGGCAAAGACCAATCAATGCGGCGCTTCCGTCTTTGTCACCTGCGTCGTGGTTATGAGCGGCAGTCCGGGAGCAACGCGCATTTGGGTGGGAGTGTGGTTCTTGAGCCACCCTACCATGCGCTCACCGATTTCGGGCGGAAAAGCGGAATCGGGCTCTTTAAGTTCCTGCGCAACCATCGGAAGGATCAGGCCGTAGACCTCTTTGATGGATCCCTTGTATTTTTGGAACGTCGGCTCATCGACGCGATTCAAAAGGCCGGCGCGCCGGGCGTGTTCCGCCGTATCTTTCGGTCGGAACGCCAAGAACACATCGGTGACGCACCAACGGTTGACGTGCTTCTTTCGATCGTTGCGTGTTTCGACGATTTGCCGGCTCAAGTCGGCAATGCCGTAGGCCACGACATTCAGGTCAATCGTCGGCGGCAACTGAGCTCGCCCCAGTGCCTTTGCGGCAGCGGCCCGCGCATACAGTGGTCGATTGTGGTCGTAAAGTGCTTTGGCAAGTGCGTGCACAATGAATGGCCGGCCGTCCAAATCGTAGATCTGGTCGAGTGAACCCAGAGTTTCGCAGATCCGTGCCTGGTACCACTCACATGTATTCGTCTTTTCAAGTTCGACCAGAAGCTTCGTGGCCAGGAGAATTTTTTGGCTCGGCTGGAGCGGCGGAATACAGTAAAGGGCCGCGTTTCGCAATCCGTTCACGGCGGCAAGCTTGATCCCTTCCGGCTGGCCGGGTCTTTCGAGCACTTCCATGAGTGCCGCAAAGGCTTCGTCGAAGAATTCCGGCGGCGTGCGATTCACCGGATTTTCAGGAACGATGAAAAGATTTCCCAAAAGGATGGTCGCGTTCAATCGCACATAGAATTGATTGTCGCCCAAGTCGTGGCAGGATTTGATGATTTCTCTCATCATGGCCGCGCGAATCGCTCGCTGCGTAGCAGCATTTTTCTGTCCGGCCGCCGTGTGAACCGAGCGGAGGATTCCAGCGACGAGCGATCCGAGATTGTCCCGCTGCGTTGGCAAAGTCATCGCGTAGACTTGTTCGCGTATCCCATTGCTAATGACTTGCATTGCGTCACGGTCAAGCTCGCCGCTATCAACTCGGTTCGTAAAATCACGGTGATCTTTTCCTTCGCTCCATTTCTTCCAGGCTTCATCGGACGTCAGCGGTTTAGAAATCGAGAAGACGGTCGGCTCCTCGGCCGTCGCTTGCGAATCGTCACCGTCGGGCTGCCCCGATTTAGCCGGCTTTTTCTGTGCCGGTTTTTGTTCCGGGCCGTCCTCCGCGGAGAGCACATGGCTCGAAGCCGAAAATACCACCGACCCTGCGAGTACGAACATCATTAGGCGGACCGCTTGACTCGGTCCCAGCCAAGAAAGCGGACTGCGGCGCGGCGCGGCAGGTTCAAACAGCCTGACTGTCGTTCGGTGCACCGAGAGATCCTTCACTCTGCGATCCACTCCTTTTCAGAGTGGCCGCGGTCTGTGGCAAGGCTTGGCAACGCCCGTCTCGAAGGGCCACCATCTTGTCATCTACGGATCCAGATCACGAATGTTCGAATCGCCGATGAGTTGAACAGCGCGAACTCTTGGCCCCGAGGCGCGCGGAGGAAACTACTACCTTGCAGCCTTCCGACCGGTTGTGCACCCAGAGGCGCACGCTGGCGAAAATCGGTCTCTTTCCTCTTATTTACGTTATCACCCCCTTTTTGCAACTGTCAAGGACGTTTTGTGAGCAATCTCACCGAATCGAATGTCCCCCAAATCCGTTGGTTTCCGTTCTTACGGGATCCGGTTAGATTCAGCGCGGTCCAGGTGAGCCAAGGAGCGACGGAAGGCTGCAAACAAACGGCGGCCGGCCGTTTCTCACCCTCCAAATATGCGCGTCGGCGGATGGCAACATGAACGACGCAGGCATTCTTTACGCCGACCCTTGTTTCTTGCGCCACGAGACGGGATCACACCCCGAGTCGGCCGAGCGGCTGCGTGCTGTTTATGCCCATTTAGAATCGACGTCTCTGATCGAGCGTTTTGACCAGGGACAAATTCGGACGGCGGCGGCCGACGAAATCAGTCGCGTCCACGAACCCGAGTACATCCGTCAAGTCGAACGCTGGTCCGCAGCCGGCGGCGGACAAGTCGAGTCGGACACGGTGATGAGCGGCGACTCCTACGAAATCGCCTGCAAAGCCGCCGGAAGCGCAATCGACGCCGTCGAGCAGGTTGTCGGCGGCAAATATCGTCGTGCACTTTGCCTGATCCGTCCTCCAGGCCACCACGCCCTCCGCGAAGCGCCGATGGGCTTTTGCCTGTTCAATAACGTTGCTGTGGCCGCACGGCACGCGGTCGATCGACTAGGACTGTCTCGCGTCTTGATCGTCGACTGGGACGTGCACCACGGCAACGGGACTCAGGACGCCTTTTACGAAGACGGAAAAGTCTTTTTCTTCTCCTCACATCGTTCGCCGTTCTATCCGGGGACCGGCGCGGCTGAGGAGACCGGGGCGGGTCAAGGATTGGGGGCGACGTTCAACTTGCCGTTGCGGTTCGGTATCTCGCGGCAGGAGTTTCGGCAGCGATTTCAGAGCATGCTCGAACAAGCCGCAGCTCGGGCGAACCCCGAACTCGTTTTCATCAGTGCCGGCTTCGATGCCCACCGTGCGGACCCGATCGGGTCGCTGGGCCTGGAAAGCGAGGACTTCAGCGATTTGACGCGACTCGTGGTTCAGTGCGCCGACCAATATTGCGGTGGCAAGGTCGTCAGTCTGCTTGAGGGAGGCTACAACATTCGGGCGCTGGCAGAATCCGTTCAGGCGCATGCCGAAGAGCTCGTGGCGACGCGATAATGCGTCGTGGTGCCATTCGAAACGAAAAAGGCCGGGGCAACGAGTGCCCCGGCCTTCATAATTATCGATCAGAGACGGTCATCCTTTGCGGATGGCCACCAACTGCGTACCCCCAGCGGTGCGAACGTCCAGAATAATCCCTTTCGAGAGGGACACCTTCTTCATCGCATCGCGGAACTCTTCGGGCGTGGTCACCGCATGCTTATTGATGCGTTCGACGACCATTCCCTCGCGCAAACCGGCCTCGTCTGCCAAACCGCCCTGTTTGACCGAGCTGACGAGGACGCCTTTCGCGTCGTTCATCTTCAATTCCTTAGCCGCGTCGGACGTCAACGCGCTGACCTCGATTCCGAGGTCGTCGACCGCGATGCTGTCCCGCGTTTTCTCCTTCGCGGATCCGTTCTCGTCCTCATCACGCGCCACGATCGAATCGTGCCGCGGCATGGCTTCGACCATCACGGGCAGCGAGAGCTGTTTGCCGTCGCGAATTACGGTCATGTTGTAGGTCTTGCCGACTTCGAGCCGTTCAACGATTCCTTGCAACTCCTTCGTACCGGCGACCTTCTCGCCATTGAAATCGAGAATCACGTCCTGCGACTGCACGCCGGCTTTGGCGGCCGGCGAACCGCTCATAACGTCGTTGACAATCGCACCCTGCCCCGCCGGCACGTTGAGCACCTTGGCCAACGTTCCTTCGGCCGCGCGAATCATGACGCCTAGGTACGCCCGTTTGACTTCACCCTTGGTGATCAACTGATCGGCCACCCAGCGGGCCATGTTGATTGGAATGGCAAAGCCCACTCCGTCGTAGCCACCACTGCGGGTGGAGATGGCCGTGTTGATACCGATAACTTCGCCATCCAGATTCAAGAGCGGTCCACCGCTATTGCCCGGGTTGATCGCGGCGTCGGTCTGGATGTAGTCCTCGCGCTCAGTCTTGTTGATTCCGCGTCCCTTGGCGCTGATGATGCCGGCCGTCACGGTCATGTCGAGTCCGAACGGGCTGCCGATTGCGAGCACCCAATCGCCGACATCTGTCTGGTCGCTATTTCCCATGGGAATAGCATCGAGGTGGCCGGCGTCTTTAACTCGGACGATGGCGATATCGGTTCGCGGATCGGTTTTGATGTCATTGGCGCCCACGCGGAATTGACGGCCGTCCGCAAACCTCACGGTGACTTCCTGGGCATCCGCCACAACATGCCGATTCGTCAAGATGACTCCGTTAGGATCGATCACGAAGCCCGAGCCCATTCCATGCATCGGCCGCTGCTGCGGCTGCCGCTGGAAGAACTGGCGAAATTCCGGGTTATTCCGAAACATATCGCCAAACGGG
>CAYWOV010000052.1:0-9824 GCA_964459965.1 uncultured Planctomycetaceae bacterium
GCTTCGATATTCTTTGGCCGACGCCCGTGCAAACAGTCGCGCACAGCCAACTCGACGATCTTGCCGCTGCGCGTGCGCGGGATATCGGCCACGGCGACGACCTTAGCCGGGACGTGGCGGGGACTCGCGTTCCGGCGAATCTGCTCTTTGATCCGCCTGACGAGCGGCTCGTCGAGCACGGTTTCCTCACGGAGTTTCACGAACAGCACGACGCGCACATCGCCGCGCCAATCCTGTCCGACGACGATGCTTTCGAGGACCTCCGGAATCTGTTCGACCTGCCGGTAAATCTCGGCGGTACCGATTCGCACGCCGCCCGGATTCAGCACTGCGTCGCTGCGACCGTAGATTATCATGCCATCGTGCTCGGTCAGCTCGGCGAAATCCCCATGATGCCAGACGCCGGGAAACCGCTCAAAATAGGCTTTCGAGTAGGCTTTCCCTTCGGGATCACGCCAAAATCCCAGCGGCATCGCAGGAAAGGATGCTGCGCAGACCAGTTCTCCTTTTTCATGGACGACCGGTTGTCCGGCATCGTCGTAGACCAGTACGTGCATCCCGAGTCCCCGGGTTTGCAATTCGCCGCGATAAATCGGTGCGAGCGGATTACCCAGCGCGAAGCACGAACAAAGGTCGGT
This sequence comes from uncultured Planctomycetaceae bacterium, assembly GCA_964459965.1. Lineage (GTDB taxonomy): Bacteria > Planctomycetota > Planctomycetia > Planctomycetales > Planctomycetaceae > DASPSM01. The sequence continues at coordinate 639 of CAYWOV010000052.1, forward strand.
GCCGCCGGAAATGTTGGCCAGACAGACGTCTTCCTTGAGCTTGGCGTAGACGTAATCAAAACTCTCGCCGCATAGCGGAGATCCAGTCGAAAGGATCGTTCGCAGCGATCCAAGGTCGTGGGTCGTCTGCGGTTCGAGGCCGAGCTTGGCGATCCCCGTCAGGAAGCGTGGACTGGTTCCGAGAACGGAAATCCGCTCGCGCTCGGCCATGTCGAACAGAATCGCTGGCGATGGTGCCAATGGAGAGCCGTCGAAGAGGACCACGGTACAGCCGACGGCCAGGGTGCTGACTAACCAGTTCCACATCATCCAACCGCAGGTGGTGAAATAAAACACAACATCGTCGCGGCGCAGGTCGCAATGCAGCACGTGTTCTTTGCGATGCTGAATCAACACACCGCCCGCCGAATGAACGACGCACTTGGGCAGACCAGTCGTCCCTGACGAGTAAAGAATGTAGAGCGGATGGTCGAACGGAAATTGCTCGAAGTCGCCCGACGCCGGTTGGGAACGATCGATCAAGTCGGACCAGCGCCGTCCATGCTCGATACCGGTCAGATCGGGCTCTTGTCGTAAGTAGGGGATCACCACGACATGTTCGAGCGTTGGCAATTGCGGGAGAATGCCCCGCAGTCGCTCGCGAGAATCGAACTTTCGGCCGTCATACAAGTAGCCGTCGGCGGCAAAGAGAATCTTGGGCTCGATCTGGCAGAATCGGTCGACGACACCTTGTGATCCGAAATCGGGAGAGCAGGACGACCAGATCGCTCCGATGCTCGCGGTGGCGAGCATCGCAATTACCGCCTCGGGCATGTTGGGAACAAACCCGGCAACGCGATCGCCGCTTTTGACCCCCAGGTCTTTGAGAGACGCCGCGAGCCTCGCCACTGCTGCGTACAGTTCGGCGTAGGTCAGCGATCGCTGGAATCCGGACTCGTTCCAAAACACGAGTGCCGGACGATCATCGCGAAACCGGAGCAGGTTCTCGGCGAAATTTAACCGGGCGCCCGGGAACCACAGCGCGCCGGGCATCAAGTCGAAACCGGCGACCACGTGATCCGCACTCCGACTGGCAACAACGCCGCAAAATTCCCAGACCGCCCGCCAGAACTCGTCGGGCTTTTCGAGCGACCAACGATAGAGCGCCGGGTACTCTTCGATCGTCGGCTGCCACCGCTCGCGGACGAATCGCATGAAGGCAGTCAAATTCGCCTTCTCGATCCGCGAAGCCGAAGGCTTCCAGATTGGATTCGACGATGACTCCGGTTTGCAAAGCGGATCGGTCATTCCGGACTCTTAGTCGGTGCGATCGGGCCGTTTTTCGACGACATTCGACGATCGGGCTGGTTTCATGGAATCTTGTGAGCCCGGGTTTCGGCGATCAATTGTCCCAGCCATTGCATGTAAGGAGTGCCGCCGGTTCCTCGCGGATCGGAGACGCGCTTATTGATGTATTCGTCGGCCCAGCCGTAATGAACTTCCCGAAACGTCGCCATCGCCTCGAGTACGTCGTTGTACAATTGCTTTTCGGCCAGCGGCCGCGGGTCGCCGAGACGTTGCACCTCGGCAATGAGCCGCCGATGTTCCAGCGGCATGAAGTTCTGCATATCGGCGAGGTGATTCGTGAGCAGCGAGGGTTGATGTGGAATTTTCATGAACGCCACGAGAGTCGGCATGATGCTGCTTTGTGCTCCGGTTTCTCCGCGGAAATCCATCGGCTTGGTATCGACCCCCTCGAAAACGACGTGCTCGAAGAAGCGGATATATGGCCGGAAAGTCTTGTAGTACAGCCCCGGGTCCATCTTTTCGGGGATCCGTCGCAAGACGTCGACTTGCCGCCGTACGCTCTGACCAACTTGTTCCAATCCCCGATTCACGTCCGATCGATCATTTGCCGCGATGCCGCGTGCCGCGATTTCAATGCCCGCGAGGACGCCGGCCGCGATTTGTTCGATTTCGACATGGACCAGGATGAACCAATGCTCGTCGTAAAGGTGGACGAAGTCTTGAATCGTGTCGATGTTGCCCAGTGCGATCGGCTTGGAGACGTCGACTCGCTTCCAATTGTATAACGCGTAGCCGTCATAGCTGAGGATGGGCGGGCGCGAAAGTCGCCGGCACACGTGGTAAAGCGGCACGGCCAGATTGTGCGGAAGAACGCTGACCGGCGGCTCGCCTACCTGATTGATATACGCTGAAGCGAGAAAGCCGAGTCGCACGTAACACAAACGCAGTTGGGGGCCCACCGCGGCTTTATCGTCCGGCTCCGTCCACGCCGGAAGTTCGAACTTTTCGGCCCGCTTTCGGAACCCCGAATCGTGCAGCAGGCTCGGTAGATCGCGGCCAATTTCATCGAGTACAGCGAGCGGACTCTTTTGCGGAAACGCTCGCAAAGGGTCCGCGTCAGGAAGAAATCCATGTTCTGTGAGCGACCGATCCATTGAGTGAAAGCCTCCTTGTTTGCGTTCGCGCAGTTGGGATCAGCGTCGACGATCCGAGCCATTCTCTCGACGACGTGTGCCGGCGTTGGTGTAAAGGTTCTCTCCGGCACAACTCTATCTTATCCGACATCGTCTCGACCGTTTAATGATTGTGACCGACAAGTGCACCGCGGTCACGCGGGCAATATCCAATGGATCAGCGACGCGTCGCTCCGAGACTCACTGATTACCGGTTGGTCCAGAGATTGCGAATTTGCTGACGGCATGTGGCCGGCACGCTCCGCGAAAAAACGAGCGTTACCCGCTTGCCGCGCCGCACCCCGCCGATCCAACCGCGCTTGATTCCCCACTCTCGGCAGATCGGTGTTAACTCGGCGATCAGGTCGCGAGTGACTTTTCCAGTGGTCAACCTCAAAGACCCTCGGGAAATGCGAATACGAAATTCAAATCGCGGAGAGAATAGCAGCCACGCAACGGCGGCAACAACGGCGAGGACGATGATCGGTTCAAGTAGCCCCATCAATAATTGATTTTAGCCCGAATCTGGCAGACGTGCTGGCGAAAAATCGCTGGAAATAAGGAGGTTTTGCAACGACCACCGCCCGGCGACCGTTTTGAGCCCTTCAAGTGTGGGGTTCTTCCTCGTTCACACGCTCTGCGAAGGCCAGTACGTAGCCATTGACGTCACGAATGCCAAATTCCAGCTGCCCGTAATCCATCGTCTCAAGCGGCCAAACGACCGGGGCGCGGTGCCGGACCATCTCGAAAAAAGCCCGCACGCCACTCATTTGGAAGTAAAGGGTGCGTGAAACTCGGCGGGTCGCCGAGATGCTCACCGGTTGAAAGCAGCACGCTGGTTGCTCCCGCGTCCAGCATGCAGTTTTCGCCTCCGCCATCATTGGGCGCCTGCCAGCAGACATCGAAGCTCAGGACGCGTGTCTAGAAATCCACGGCTCGTTGCATGTCCGCCACTTTCAAGACGGGGACGATCGCTTTGAATCAGTCATGATTTCTTCCCTGCGGCGTTTTGTAGCATCGCGGCGACTTCCACATGATGCTGTCCAATCGCAAGGTCGAACGGGGTCTTGCCGTCACCATTCGTCAATAATGCATTAGCGCCATGATCGAGCAATAACCGCACGATCTCCGTCTGATTGTTGCGCGCCGCTTCATGCAATGGACTTGTCCGCCCGTCCATGATATCGAGCAACGTCGGATCGTCGGCCAACCGAGCGCGAACAAGGAAGGCGAAACCCCAATTCGCGGGCACGCAAATCCCGAACGAACGTGGCGTGCAACCGAGCGTGTCGTCGCGGGCATTGACGTCGGCGCCGTTTTGCTCGAGTAGCTCCACCGCGCGGCGCGAACCGCCAAAATACGCCCAGTGCAGTGGGGTGGCTCCCAGATAAGCCCGAAACGACAAATCGGGTTGTTTGGCCAAGAGAAATTGCACGACATCGACGTGGCCATTGCGACAGGCGATGTAAAGCGCGTCCGAGATTTGATCCTGCGCCGTTGCCGGTGGGCAGGGCAGTCGCGATCCATCCGGGGCATAACGGGTACTGCCCGTCCGCGACGCACCGAGAATAAGATTCCCCGCAGCGTCAAAAAAGGCTCGCACGTGTTCGAGCGACCCCACGCCCGCAGCGCAGAATAAGTCGGGTTCGGCTCCGAGCTTGAGCAGTGCCGTGGCACATTCCTGCGCATGACACGTGACCGCCCAGGACAGGACCGAGTGCCCGGATTGTCCCAGCTTCGCTTCGAGATCGCCGCCGCAGGCAACGAGAATCGTCGCCAAATTCGGGTCGTTGCACTGCGCGGCAACGTGGAGTGCCGTTTGTCCGTTGGGTCCATGAGCTACCGCAAGCGCGGGCCGGCGGGCAAGTGACTCGTTAACGGCTTGCACGTCACCCGCCTCGATCGCCGCCAGGAATTGCGCGAGATCGGGATCATCGGGCGGCACACTTTCGGCCGCGGCACGACGCCTGACATCGGCCGGCACGACAGTATCGAGCTGTTCGCGAACCTGCTGGACGTGCGTTTTCAGTTTTCGCCAACTCGAAAACCCGTATTCCTGCGCGACTGCGCGCTGTGCTTCGCTCAACTTGACGTCCGCTTGGCTGGCCCGGAGCGCGTCGAGGCGCTCCTTGCTGAGCTTCTTGAGCCACTCGAGATTGGCGCGGAGCGGAAGGGGGCGGGCCATCGAAATACCTTCTTTCCAAGCGCCCGGCGTCCGCGTCTCACGGGCAGAAAGAAGGTCGTCGGAAATCCCTGTTGACGAGTGGGTTCGACCCTGCACGCGGACCGTCGGCCGCTCGTCGCGGCCAAGTACCAATTTAAGCGGACCGGGCACTCCGAGCAAGTCCTTCCCTTGCACAGGACACGAAACGGGAATGACTCTCGCGACGTCAGACTGCCCCTTCGTGGAGGAACTATTTGCCCACCCAAGGCGTCCAAAGGATGGGCACAGCCGCAAAACGCGCCGTCGATTTTCTGACCGCTCGACCCGTCCCCGCGCGTTCTTGCCAATCAATTAGAGGGAAAACGTCATGCCACGCCTTGCGCTTTGGACTGGCTGCGTTGCTTTGGTTGTCGGAATGGGAGATCAAAGAGCCACGGTGCTCAGTGCGGAGGGTCGCGACAAACCGACTTCCCAAACGCGAATCACATCAGCCCCGCGGTTACCGCCCGAACTCAACGCGGCCCTTCAGAATCGGCGGTACACTGAGGCGGTCCAGCTGATCGATGGCGAGCTGAAAACACCAGAGGCCGCTGCAGACTACCTGCTTTACCTGCGGGGACGCGCGCAGACCGAGCTGAAACTATACGAGCAGGCCGGCGACACATACGGCCGATTGGAAGCGTCCTATCCGAAGAGTGCATGGCTTTCCCGCGCCCGGTTCGGACGTGCGGAGATCTTCATTCGGCAGCGCAATTATCACCAGGCGGGCGAAATCTACGAACGCGAAGCGACCCGACTCCTTTCGGCCGGTCGGCGAGACGAGCTGGCGGCGATCTATCTCGAATTCGCCGATCGATTTTTTGAGGGCGTTCCGAGCCAATCGCATCCCGGACAAAAGGATCGCGACTATCGGCGGGCCGTCGAATTTTATCAGCAGGCCCAGGCCTTGCGTCCGAGTCTCGAAAAGCAGCAGCAAATTGAGTTGCGGATCGCCCGCTGCCGCCAGGAACTGAATGAACTGGGTCCCGCGATCGACTCCTACCGCAAATTCATCGCAGCGTATGGTAGCGAGGCCGATTCCAAACAGCGGGCGCCGATCAAACTCGAGGTCGAAGCCCGCTATCGACTCGGCGTGGCCTTGCTCGCTGCCACACAGCCGGCTGAAGCCCGCAAGACATGGCAAGATTTGCTCGATGGCCCGGCCTTCCGTTTGGCGGAAAGCGACCTGCTGGCCGAGGCACAGTTCGAGCTGAGCCGAACCTATGGAATTCCCGCTCCGAATACCGACGGCGATCTCGAGCTGGGCGTCGCGGCGTTGGAGGCCTTCTTGAAGGCGAAACTGAAGCACCGCTTGGCTGCGAAAGCCGAGCTCGACATCGCCATGAGCTACGGATCGCGCGGACGCTTCGACCAGGCCGCCTCCCGACTGAAGTCACTCATCGCCAACGTCGTCTACGCGTCGTCGGACGAAATGCCCAAGGCACGCAACCTGCTCGGCGAGATCTTGTTTTCGCAGAAGAAATACGACGAGGCGATCGGCGTCTGGCGTGCTTTTTTGACCGCGCATCCGAATCATCGAGCGTGGAACAGCGTCTTGGCGCGAATCACTGATGCCGAATTTGAAAAAGGCCAGGAGCAACTCCGGCTGAAGCACTATAGCGCGGCGCGCGAATTGTGGGAACTTTTCCTCAAGGACCATCCGCTCGACATGCGCGCTCCCAAAGTGTTGTTTCTGCTCGGCAAGATGAAATATCAGGAGGGCTTGGATCGGGTCAATGAGCGAATCGCCGAGGCGGCGAAAACCGGCAAGCCGATTGAATCGTTGGACCCGACGGCGCGGCACTTCTTCGAGCAGGCAATCGACGAGTGGAAGCGACTCGTCAGCAAGTACCCCGAATCGGAGGATCCGACTCCCAATTCTGTATCCCTGATGATCGGCGAGGTGCTCGAAGAGCAGTTGGGCCGCCTCAAAGAGGCGATCGATGCGTATAAGCAAGCCGACGCGGAACAGCGCATCGCGCGGTTGACGGAGAGGCAAATGGAGATCCTCACGCCGCGCAAGTTTCGCAGCAAGGAGCACGCCTTCCTCCGGCTTTCAACACGCAACGTCGCAAAAGTGTCGGTCAAGGTCTACCGCGTCGAGATGAACGACTATTTCCGCAAGATGCACCTGGCCGGAGCGATCGAATCACTCGATATCGGCCTGATCGATCCCGACAAGACATTTGATTTCGCGGTCAAAGGTTACGAGAAGCTGCGGCCGTTTGAAAACGACGTCGCGCTCCCTGTGGACGGACCCGGCGTGTGGGCGGTGACCGTTTCGAGCGAGAAGCTCGAAGCGACCACGATGGTCGTCGTCAGCGACATTGACGTCATCGTGAAATGCTCGCGGAATGAGTTGTTCGTCTTCGCGGAGAATTTCGCGGACCGAAAGCCCGCCGAGGGAACAAAGCTGCTCATCAGCGACGGAGCGCGGATCTTTGCCGAAGAGAAAACGGGCAAGGACGGGATCCTGCAAAAGTCGTACGACGAATTGAAGACGGTGAAGGACCTCCGAGTCTTTGCCGTCCGCGACGGTCACGTGGCCTCAACCGTGAACGCCTTGGAGGGCCTCGATTTCGCCGTTGGGCTCTCGCCAATCGGACAGATTTACACCGATCGCCCGGCCTACCGGGCCGGTGAGCTCGTGAATCTCAAGGGGATTGTTCGGTGGGTCGCCGACGACCGGTTTACATTCAAAGAGGGCGAAGCGTTTCAGCTCGACGTATCTGATCCGCGCGGCCGTACTGTTCATACGGCTCACGTGAAGCTCAATCACTTCGGCACGTTTGCCACCAGCTTCATTCTTCCCGACTCGGTTCCTCAAGGAACGTGCTCCGTCCATGTCTATCAGCCGAGCGGCAAGCAGTCCTATACGTCGCAGTTCGAAATCCACGAGGCGAAGCTCGAGCAGATTCGGCTGGAAGTCGAGCTGCCGCGAAAAGTTTATTATCGCGGCGAAAAGATCGAGGGGAAGATTCGGCTCCGCTACTGCTACGGCACGCCGCTGGCCGGCCGGGAGATTCAATATCGCCTGGCGGACGATCGATTGCAGACCGGCACGACCAACGCCGCCGGCGAACTCGCGTTTGAATGTCCCACGCGGCGCTACAGCGAATCACAAACACTGCAGCTGGATGTCCAATCTCCTGAGCATAACCTGCGGACGCTCGAGCGGGTCTTCTTATCCGCGCGCGGTTTCGCCATCCAGGTGTCGACCGTGCGCAAAGTTTACATCTGCGGCGAGACGTTCGACGTGGCGGTGACAGTCACCGATCCGGCGGGACAGCCTGTCGCGGTGCCACTCAAGCTCGAAGCCCTGGAGCGAGTGAACTCCGTGCAGCACGCCGGCGAGCGCCTGGTCGAATCGAACGAAATGAAGAGCGATAAAGAGACCGGCAAAGCGCGACGGACAATCCACATCGACAAATCGGGGCGTTACATACTGCGAGCGACGGCGGTCGACCGTTTCGGTGCATCGGTGAGCGGTGCTGACGAAGTCGTGATTTCGGGCGACGACGATTCCGTTCGCCTGCGCATCCTGGCCGACCGACACAATTACCAAGCCGGCGACGCGGCGCACGTGAATCTGCACTGGCGGGAACCACCGGCATTGGCGCTCGTTACGTACGAAGGGGCCTCAATTCTGGGATACCGGCTTGTCGAGCTGAAGACCGGCGCCAACGCCTTTGATTTCGCCGTCGAGCCTCGGCTTGGCCCGAATTTCGTGCTGGCCGTCGCGGTGATTGATCGAACGCTCCTGCATCATGCTTCGAGCGATTTTACGATTGCGCGACACCTGCGGATCTCGCTCAAGCCCGATAATGCCGCACCCAAACCGGGCGGCTCAATGAAAGTCGAAGTCGCAGCTACCGATCCACAGGGAAAACCGGTGGCCGCCGAGCTTTCGCTGGCGATGGTGCAGCGCAACCTGCTCGACTTGTTCGCTGCAAACGGCGCCACTTTGGACCAGGTGTTCGCCGGCACGGAGCGCAAACCATCCATGCGCACGATGGCAAGTTGCGCGTTTCTCTATCGACCCAAAACGCACGGCATCAGCGACGCGTTGCTGGCGGAAGAAGAGCGTCGCGACACCGAATCTCGTGAGAGACGGTCGCGAGAGCGGCTCGACGTCTGGACAAGTTCCGCGAATGCGATTTCGTTGGGTCCGGCAGATCCGGCTGCACTCGCGCCCCAAAACATCGATGCGTTATTCGATGATTACAAAACCCTGATGAATGCCGGGCGCTACTCTGAAGCCGAACTCGTCGCTCGGCAAGCCAAAGATCTCGATCCCAACAATCCGTCCGCTCTAGTCATGCTCGAAGGAGCGCGCATTTCCAAGTTGGCAGCGAAGAACGACAAGGATGGCATGGCGGGTCCATTTGGTTCGAGAGTTTTCCTCAACGGTTATCCGGAGGACGACGAAGAGTCTGCGCCATCCAACGGCTGGGCCTCCATCCAGAGCCGTGGAATCGATTTTCAAGACCAGGGATCGGGAGGCGGAGGTATGGGTGGAGGCAT
>CAYWOV010000053.1:0-4614 GCA_964459965.1 uncultured Planctomycetaceae bacterium
GTTTGTTGAGGTACTGGTCGCCGCCGGGACTGGTGACTGTGATCGACGATCCTGCCGCCGAGAAAGCACCCTGTGCGGACGAGCCGCGGGCATTCTGGAAGAAGTTGCTCGCGAGTGACGGCACGCCGTTGACCGGCATTGTGATGTTACACATGCCAACCATCGAGCTGTTTGAGGTGCACTGCATCGTCGCCAGAGGAGAAAATGACGGCTGATACGGTCCCCATTGGGGAAAGATCGGATCTGTGTTGTTCGGCGTGTTGTAGTAGGAGCCGAGGTAGGTCTCGCAGTTCCACAGGTCGGTCTCGTTGTTCATTGAGCCGGAATAGTCCAGCACCATCGCCACGTCGCGGGGACGATGCGCGGCCGTCGACGTTGTTGTAACCGTGAGGTTCGGGATGCCAATGACGTTTGCAAACGACGTCGAGTACGTATGTGTGATCGTCACCTGCGTCAGGTTGTAGTTCTCGTTGGCTCCCGGCGGAAAGACGGGATAAAACGTCTGCGAGGTGTAGTTGTAGTGATAGGTTCCGTTAAGAACGGAGACCTCGCTGCTTTGAAGCGGCGTCCCGAGCACGGAGTTTCTCGTCGCCTGGGTGATTGCGGCAGCGGTCGCCCCTGACAGGTTGCTCCCCGTCGAGCCGTTCAAACTGCGGGCCCCCGCGACGGCGGCCGAATCGGCCGCATCTTGGGCCTGAGCACGCGCGACGGCGAGCATACCCAAGTCGACCGAGAGGGCGATGAATCCACAAAGTCCAACGAGAGCGACGACGGTCAGGGGCAGAATAGCGCCACGGGACCGCTTGGCAGGACGGGGGCGACGAGTTTTCATGACATTGTCCCTTGGCAAAGGCAACGGGTCTTGGGTCGGTGAGTCAGCACATGCTGCCGACTGGAGCCCGATGGAAATCGAAAGTTAATGTTAAAATTGAAGAATCGCCGACGTTCCGCACGACGCAGCTCCGATCAGTCCGGCGACTCGCTATAGACCATGGCTACCGATGAGATGGCGATGGGATTGGGTATCAAAGCGGCAATGCTCAGCATGGGTTGATAGTTGCCCGTGATCTGAACGGCGACCGTGCCCCCAAGGCCGGCACTCGTCCAGGGACCAATGTTGGCACCCGTCGTCGGATTGGCTTGGAAAACGTTGATCGTGAGGTTCGACGGCCCCTGGCCGCTCAGCTCCTGCGTGACCTGGGCTTGAATCTGCGCGGTCGTGACCGTCAGCGCCCCCGTGGAGGCCATGCGTGCTCCATCGCGGGCCGCATTGTCCATCAGTTGCTTCACCATAATAAAGTGGCCGAATTCAAAAATGGCGAAGATCAACAACAGGAAGATATTCATGACGATCGCGGCCTCGACAATCGCCGCGCCGCGTCGCCGCGACCGTCGGCTGCGAGCGGCCTGAGCGGCCGAGCCTGGCGCGACAGCTTGGATCACTGAATTTCTGGAAAGGTCCAAACGCCTCATCGTTAACTCCCCGTGGGGGCGGTCACATTGTTCGGATAGCTCTGCGGGTTCGCCGAAATCCAATAAACGGTTGCCGTAACCTGCGAATTCGCATTCAGGAAATACGATGTCGGGCTCCACTGGACGGCCGAGTAAGGCAGCGTGACGGTCACTTGCAGGTTGTCGAGGATCGTCGCCTGGCTCACGTCGGTGCCGGGGCTTGTGAGATCGCTCACCGTGACGGTCAGATGGTTCGTCGGCAAGCCGGCCGCCTGTACGACGCCTGTGACGGCGGTAATGACTTGAGCATTCGTCATCGTGCCGGTCGAGGCCTGCCGTGCTCCCTCACGTGCCGCCGCATTCAAAATCTGGAACACTTCCACGCCACGGCCAACCTCCAGAATTCCGAGCACGAAAATGAGCAGCATCGGCAGCACGACGGCGAATTCAACGCACGCGGTGCCGCGACGCTTCGGCTTCGACAGAGTTTTTCGCATAGAACTGGCCCTTCGTGGAGCGAGTGCCACCTTGGCTGATCTCGCGTTGCCATTCTCAGACCAACTTTTCAATAGCAATCTGGAAAACATTGCGTGCGTCTGAACGACGGCGCCTGGTGTCATGACAAACATAGCTCAGAATACGAACCGCGCAGTTCCCGCTCGTGGTCGATTCGCTTTTTTCCGGACGAAGCATCAAATCGGACGACAAAGCGCAAACCGCAGGGCGTTGCAGAAACGCGACAATCGCACGGGAGAGTGGGCGCGATCAGCAATTATCCGGCACGATCGCGCTAATCGGCCTGTTGCGGCAGCCCGACACGCGTTTCTGGAGGCCGAAAGATCGCCAGCTGCGTTGTGTTAAGTTGGCGCAGAAAGTGGCGGCGCGTTCCGTTCGAGCAAGTAGCGGTGCTCCCCTTCGCCCCAGACGATTTCGGCACCCGGAATGCCACGGGCAATAGCGGCGTCGAGATCGGTCTCGACCCGCGAATTCAGCTTTTGAAACGAGAGGTTGCACCGCTCAAAGGCCGCTTCCAACTCGGCTCGCGCAATGTGTTCCTCGATCGGAACATACCAGGTATCCATAAAGATCATGCGGTTACCCGGCATGCCGATCAGTTGGAGCACGGCGGCCGTATAGGCCTGTGGAATTGCCTGGAACAGGGGCCGCAGCGCCCCTCGCGTCGTCCAAAAAAAACCACCCGTCGCATACAGGTAGAGGAACCCCGCACGCCGCATCACGCGGGCGTACTCATCGAGAGCGCTTTGCCATGAGCGCGTATGGTGCAAAACGCCGTTGGAGAAAATGAAATCGAACGAACAATCCGCGAACGGCAATCGGAGCACGTCCGCTTCTACAAATCGCACCGGTAGCGAGTGCCTTTGACAATACTCCTCGGCAAGCCGATAGGATTTCGCTTGATAATCAACCGCCATTACCGAAGCCGCACCCAGACCGGCCAAAGCGACGGCATAGCGACCAGAACCACAGCCAAGATCGAGCACAGTCCGGCCGACAATCTGCTCATCGATGACGTGCGGCGGAATGCGCCGCGCCAACAGTTGGCGGCTTTCCTCGGTCAAGACGTGGGCGTCGTAACCGAGCCAGAGATCAGAATAGAGGTCTGATGTGACTTTTTCGACGGGCGGCAGTTCGTTTTCAAGCTGCGCCGCTTGTTCAATTGGAGGCAGCGGATATCCCTGCACGCTCTCTCGCGCGGCGGACCCAAAGTCAATCAGACGCCGGAGATGAGCCACGAGATGGGGGACTGGATTGCAGTGTGAAAAAGCGAGATAAGGCTCGGTCGGGTACAGAAAGCGATAGAGCTCGTGACACAGCAATACAGTGAGATAGGGCTGGCCCTTCGCCGTGAGCGCGCTACAAAGTTCGACGAAACGATCCAGATCCTGGTAATAGGCGGCTTCAGAGCCAGAAGAAACGTCCGTCATGCTGCTCGACTCAAACGATGCGCGGTTCGGGAAGCGGAATCAGGAATCGTCCCTTGTAACCCCGGCTTCGCAGCTTCGTCGTCAGCTCGTCGGCGATGTGCCAAGAAAGCAAGAGCGCGCAGTCGGGGGGATCGTCGAACAAGCGTGACTCGTCGACCACGGGTATTAAAGTGCCAGGCAGGTACTTCCCAATTTTCTGCGAACCCTTGATCTCGAGGATGCAGTCGACGATCCCGTCATCGAGGCCGACATAGTTAATCAGCGTGCTCGCCCGCGACGGGGCTCCTATGCCGTAAATCCTATTTCCCTCAGCTTTTAGTTTTTGCAGGAGGGAATAGAGATCCAATTTGGATTGAACGACGCGCCGTTTGAACGCTTGAAGCGCAGCACTAGACAGCGCCGACTCCTGCCGACCGATTTCGGCGACGACCCGGTCAACCGGATGGGATCCTTTCGAGCCGGCATAAATTCGGATCGAGCCGCCGTGCGTGGGAATTCGCTTGGCAAAAAAAACCTCGAGGCCGTGCCGCGCCAGCAGGTTCTGCACGCTCGTGAGGGAGTAACACCGCAAATGTTCGTGATAAATCGTGTCGTATTGCAGCGTCTCGACGAGGCTCAGCAAGTAGTGTGACTCGGAGATAAACGTTCCGTCATCGGCGAGGAGTCGGCGGATGTTTTCGACAACCGAATGGACGTCTTCGATATGGGCAAAGACATTCGTCGCGGTCACGACTTTCGCCGGTCCCTGCTCGCGGCGGACTCGCTCGGCGGCATCGGCGGTCAAGAAGGAAATTGTTGTCGGAATGCCACGTTGTTGCGCCAGCGCACCCATTTGCGTGGGCTCGATGCCGTGCACACGAAAACCGGCCATTTGAAAGTTGCTCAACAGCGTTCCGTCGTTGGAACCAATGTCGACGACCAAATCACCAGGTTGCAATCGGAGCAGGGGAGTCGCTTCGCGACACAGTTCGGCAAAATTCTCCCGAAGGATCCGTGTCGTTCCGCTCGAATACGGGTACTCCGGAGGAAAAAGAATCTTCGGATCGACCACGAGACCCAGCTGTACGAGTTGACAGTGCCGGCACCGTAGCAGCAATGCGGGATAGGCCTGCTGTTCGCCAGGAGTGTGGCCGATCGGCCACATCTGATTGACGGGAGGCAAATAACCCAGAAACAGAACCGGTTCGAGATCCTCGCTATCGCATATTTGGCAGCG
>CAYWOV010000053.1:4624-9762 GCA_964459965.1 uncultured Planctomycetaceae bacterium
ACGACGGCGCTCGATCCGGTGCCGGCGGTCAATCGTGTCGAAAGGCTCATCTCTCGTGCGTCCTCAAACGGGCGGCGAAGTCTCAGGCGGAGCCAGGTGCGCGTTTTCGACGTACCATCGGGCCGTCAACGGAAGCCCCCTTGCAAGTTCGATCTTAGGAGAGTAACCGAGCGACGCGAGCTTGGCGATGTTCGGACAGCGGCGCAAGGTGGAACCTGCGGCAGGCGGATCGCTGTGAATCTCTATCTCGCGGCCGAAATACGCCGCAGTTTGTTGGGCCAAGTCGGCAATGGTCACCTCTTCGTCGGTTCCGATGTTATAGATTTCACGATGGCCGCCACGTTCCAAGAGCAGCATAAGGCCGTCTGTGAAATCGTCGATGTAAACGAATGCCCGCGTTTCGCAGCCCGAACCGAGGATGCGAAAGGGAACCGGCCCATCCGAATTCCGGCGAAGGCCGTTCATTCGCACGACGAACTGGGGAACGACGTGTTCCCAGCCCATGTCGGGGCCATACACGTTGTGCGGCCGAAAAATGACCATTCGCTGAAAATGCGTGCGGGAATAATTAATCGCGAGCATTTCGCTCGTAATCTTTCCGGCGGCATATGAATAACGCGGATTCATCGGGTCCGGTATTGAAAACGGGACCGTTTCATCGGTCGGAACGTGTGGCGGCGTCTGGTAGACCTCGGAACTCGACGCAACGAACAGCTCGGGCACGTCGTGTTGCAGGCAGGCATCCAGCACGTTCAACATGCCGCGGATTCCGACGTCGAGCACCAGTTGTGGCATGCTGTAAAAGAACTGCGTGCCGTTGACGAAGGCCGCGTGGCAAACGCAGTCGATTCCCTTGGCGGCCCGTGTGACGGCCGAGGCGTCGCGAATGTCGGCCTGCAGAAATTCGACGTCGTTGACGACCTCTCCCAGGCGCCGTTGGTTGCCTCGCGAAAGGTTGTCGAGCACGCGGACCCGGTCGCCGCGAGCGACAAGACGCCGGACCAAGGCCGCGCCGATGAAGCCCGATCCGCCCGTCACGAGGTACGACTTCGCCATTCATCCGCCCTTCAGACCGAGGCCGTTCGCGGCGTTTTCATGGTCACCGAACGAGCGCCCAGCCAGGTCGTCGCGAAGGCGTAGAAATACCACCGCAGGTATTTCGGCACCCATTTCAGCACTTTGAAGCGGCTTTTTCCCACCTTGCGTTCGTACCAGGTAAACGGGACTTCGCCGATGGGCCAGCGAAGTCGATGGCATTTCACCAACAATTCGATGCTGTAGCAGAAACCGCTCGTCGATTCGACGGCGATCTCGTCGATCACCCGGCGGGAAAAGAGCCGCAGGCCGTTGCTCGGATCACGGACGGGAAGCCGGGCCCCGTAATGCATCGTGAGCGCGGCGGCCCGAACCAAAAACCCCTTTAACGGTGGTGCCCCGACCATGCAACCGCCGGGAACAAATCGGCTCGCGACGACAATCTCGCGGCCGCGGTCGGCCTCATCAACAAGTTGGTCAATGCGCCCGGCGTTGTCCGTATCGTCGGCCGGATAGACAACGACATACGGCGCAGTGCTTTGCTCGAATCCGGTCATCACGGCAGCGTGGGGCCCGGTCGCGCGGTTCTTGACGAAGGCCACGTCTATCGACGATCGCTGGGGATAGGCCTGCACCGCGGGCAGCGTATCGTCGTTGTCGCGGTCATAGCAAATCAGCACGCGAAACGGAGAAGTGATGTGATTCCGAAACGCGTCCAGGACGCGGGTGATGTTTTCGCCCTCGTTAAACACGGGGATAATGATGTCGAGCCGCGCGGTCACTCGAGTGCATCCATCCAGCGGCCTTCCGCATTGGAACGACGGGCGGCTTCGATGAGAAATTGCACGCGATAACCGTCGGCAAAATTCGGATGGGCCGGGCTTCCTCCCAAGGCCCAGTCAACGAATTTGCGCACTAGCCGCGACGTAGCTTCCGTTCGACCATCCCGCTTGGCGTCCGCGCCTTGCGGCGTGCTCGCCGGCCGCTCCGCGGACGAGAAAGGCACCGGCGTCAATGTGGCGCCTTCATGGAAGGTGCGAAATAGTTGGAATCCGTCGATGTAATCGCTTCCTTCATTCAGGAGCCTGAGCGACGGAGTGCCGACAACGTCGATTTGATGGCGGTGTGGAGGTGCAGCGTCTGTTGCGACATGAACCTTTGCCTGGCCGCCTTGTAGGAATTGCGCCTCGATGGTCACTTCAGTCTCTCCCGCCCGCGGGTCGTCGACTTCCTTGTTGAGTTTCGCGACGAGCCGGGAAATCGGCCCTTTTAACTGTTCCAACAAATAAAACGTGTGAGCGACAAACGCCTGAAGCGCGCCGCCGCCCTGCTCGGGACGGGACTTCCAGTTCTCAAGGCGATGCTGGTTGGCATACGTCCGCACGCGCCAATCGACGTGGATCGACCTGATGGGGCGGTGTGATCGGAGCGCTGTCTGAAGGCTTTGCCAGCCGTCGCATTCGCAGAATTCGAAATTCACCATGTTCGGCAGGTTTGGGTCTACCGCATTTCGTAGGGGGAGCGCGTCATGAACGTGCGCCGCAAGCGGCTTCTCACAAAATACGGCCTTGGCGTATCGGAGTGCTTCGAGGGCGATCTTTGGCTGCAGGCATGGGGGCACCGCAATCGAAACGGCGTCGATTTCTGGATCAGCCACGACGCTCCGCCAGTCTCCCGACGCGTGCGGCACGTTGAGACGACCCGCGATGTCGACGGCCTTCTCCTTTGTGCTCCCGCAAAGTGTCGTCACCTCGCAACGCGAATCAGCCCGAAACGCCGGCACGTGAACTTGCTGCCCAAAGCCGAGCCCAATAACGGCAACTCGCAACGGCCGGCCAGGCTTCGCCATCCCTCGTTATCCCTCCGCACCCGTAGCGACTCGACGGGGCGAGTTTCGCCAGTAGCCCCAAACGTCGATCACCGGTTTGTTGCGGGTATCGAGGTCGCGATACGCCGCGTGAGGAGTGCAAAGAATCAGCAAATCGCTCCGCTCGATGACGTCGTCGGCCGGCAGCAGTTCAGGATCGGTCGTCACGTGGGGATCCGTCGTCAGAACGTCAGCCGTTACGAGCTTCAGCAGTTTCTTCAGCTTGTAGCTCAACGATGAGCGTGTGTCGTCGCAATCCGCCTTGAAGGCCATGCCCAATAGACCGATGACCATATCCGAAAGAGGGTATTTTCGCTTCAAGTCGTCGACCAGGTAGAGGACGAGCCCCTCATTCACGAGCATGGCCGCGTGGCCCAGTGGAAATTGGTTTTGTGAAAAGGCGGCCAGCTGCATCGTGTCTTTGACGAGGCAGGGACCAGCCGTGAAGCCGGCACGCGGAATTCCGCGGCCGCGGGGATAATCGGCCTGCAAACCGTCGAGAACCCGGTTGTAGTCAACTCCGGCCGAATGGGCGATCGTGTAAAACTGGTTGGCGATGGCGAATTCGATATAGCGATAGGCGTTGGCAAACAGCTTGGCGAATTCGGCCTCCAGCGGCGAAAGACGGACAACCTGCGGCGCGATCGATGAAAAGACGGCCGCCACGGCTGCTTCGGCCTCCGGCGATGTGCCGCTGATAATTTGTGGCAGCGTTTGCAACTCTCGGACCGCGAAGCCCTGGACAATCCGCTCCGGGCAGTAAGCCAAGAGTAGATTTTTTCCCGCCTTAGTCAAATACTTCTCCAGCCACTGCGTCGTGCCGGGATACACGGTCGATCGCAAAATGAGCAATTGGCCGTCGGATAGGTAAGGCAGCGACTGGTCGGCCCATTTCTTGATGATGCGGACTTCGGGGTTGAGAAACTCGTCGATGGGCGTGCCGATCGTGACGACCACGGTGGCCACGTCGGCGATGCAGTCGGCCGACGCGCTGAATGAAAGTCGTCCCTCGGACAAAACGCGTTGCAACAGCGGCTCGGCGTCGGCCTCCGCGAACGGCATCACGCCGTCGCGGATCTTCGCCAGGGCCTCCTGGTTGACGTCGTAAATGCGGACACGATGTCCCTTGCTGGCAAGGACCAAGGCCAGCGGCAGACCGACGTGGCCCGCGCCGCCGACAATGCAGATGTCGGCCTCGTCGACTCCGTGATTGACATCGGAGCGATTGAGATCGTTGCTGCTCGATTTGTTGTTAGATCCACGAACCATGTGAGAACCGGGTCAGACGAGTGCTTCGCGAAGAGCTTTCGGCAGTTTGCCCGCCATCAGGGCCAAGTGGACAGCCGCGAGATGCAGGGCGTGATCGAATTCTCCCGACCGAATCTTCGCCCGCAATTCGGACGGCGAGCATAGCACAACTTCGATGCCCGGTTCGGCCGGTTGAGGCGGCGTGATGGGCACGGCGTCGGCGGCCAAAAAACACCACAACGTGTTCGAGAGACGGCCCGTATCGGGGGTCAGCTTGCCCAATAACTCGACGCGGTTGGACGTGAAGCCGGTCTCTTCCTCCAGCTCGCGCCGCGCGGAATCGGCCGGCGATTCTCCGGCGTCAACGTGCCCAGCCGGCAGTTCCAGCGTGAACCGTTCCACCGCCGGCCGGTGCTGTCGAACCAGGATGAATTCATGCTGGGAAGTCAGCCCGATCGTCGCCACGTAGTCCAAGAGCCGGAGCGAATAGTACGGAACGCCGTCGCCATTGCTCTTGGCAACCACGTCGAACCAGGCGGTCGAAAAAACGGTTGTGGACGTCAGAGCGTCGGGCATGGGCGGCGAAGACAGAAGGGATGCGGAATCGCCTGGACGTCAGGCGCGATCAGCGAGCATACTGAGATTAAGTATACTGCCGCCCCGAACGACCCGCCACAGCCATCGGTTTCGCGTCAACGGCGGCCCTCGGCGAGTGGATGCGTCGAATGGCGTAAAACGTCTGCCGGCCGCGGGCGTAAATGCTGAAATAGTGCGTCTGGCCGACGACCTCCCATGATTGTCCCGCCGGAGCTTTGAGGTCGCGCACGATCCAGGGCAAGCAGGTCCACGACGCCAACATCGTGGCAACGATGCGTCGTCACGGAATTCAGTGGCTGTTGACCCACAATACGAGCGACTTCACGAGGTACGAGCCGGACATCAGTGTCTTGCCGCTAACCGCATGAGGTAACTCATGATTTTTGGCGTA
>CAYWOV010000054.1:0-9746 GCA_964459965.1 uncultured Planctomycetaceae bacterium
GGATCGGACTGGACGTACATCTGCAGCGGGGAGAGTGGCCAATTGCGAAGGGCCGCCGAGGCGCTCGGGGCGACCGTCATGGATGATGCGCCGCTGACGCTCGACGAAATTTTTATCTCGCGGGTGCTGAAGTAAGCCACTCGACGGGCCTGAAGTGAAACCAACATGCGATCAATTCCATTGGCGATGACCTGGGAAATGCTCTGTCGCGGGCGCTGGAGCCTGTTCACCGCGGCTCTGGGGGCCAATTCGCTGCCTTTGCTGCTCTTTAGCGTTCTGCAACACGATGGGGCGCTCGATCCCACCGAAAAGAGCCAGATTATGATGCACATCGTGATGGTGCAGATTAATGTGCTCCTCTTCGGGATCTTCGTGTTCGCTGCAATCGGCACGCCATCGCGACTCTACGCGTTGCCGATCCGTACCTCATCGCTCGTCGCCCTGCAGCTGCTGCAAGGAATGTCGGCGGTTGCTGCGGAGCTGGTCCTTAGCACGATGCTCTTGAACGCAGCTTTCGGTTTGGGATGGCCGCTGTGGGGACCGGCACTCTTTGCGGCCGTCGCCGCCGCGACAATTCTGGCTTTGCTTTGGTTGACTGAAAAATCGGCGTGGGTCCTCGTCGCCATTGGTCTGGTCGGGAGCGTTCTGGGCCTGTGGCTGAAATCGCATTACGGTCCCACGTTCTCGCCCCCGAGCCGCTATTGGGCTGTCGTGACACCGGTTGACGTGCTGACGCTGATTTTGGCGACGCTCTTGGCCTATTGGATCGGCGTTGCGGGCGTTTCCCGCAATCGTTGTGGTGAGCCACCTCTCTCGGTTGGATTGATCGCGTGGTTCGAACGCGTCTTCGCTGGAACGCCGCAGGCCGGTCGTGCCTTCCATACGCCAGCGGAAGCGCAGCTCTGGTTTGAATGGCGGAAAAAGGGACTTGCCCTGCCGGCGATGGTCGTCATGGGGCTGGTGATGGGTCTTGGAATTTGGCTGCTAGTCAGCCGCGAAAGTAAGGCGCTTTACGAGGGGCTCGTCGGCAGTGGTGCGTTGTTGGTGCTGGGAGGCTTGTTAGGCGGCTTCATTTTTGGAAATGTCGGCCGTCGCGATTCGGACCTCCAGTTCGGCCACTTTCTGGCAACTCGA
The DNA here is from genome assembly GCA_964459965.1 of uncultured Planctomycetaceae bacterium. Taxonomy (GTDB): domain Bacteria; phylum Planctomycetota; class Planctomycetia; order Planctomycetales; family Planctomycetaceae; genus DASPSM01. The sequence continues at coordinate 1,135 of CAYWOV010000054.1, forward strand.
CCAATCCCCACCCCGGAAATGGCACGCTCGATTCTCAAATGCGCGGCGAAAGGCCTGCTCATCGCCTGGATAATTTGGGCCGTCGCATTTTTCGCTGTGTCCGCCGTTCTTTGGTCGCTGGGTGTCCGCTTTTCGTTGGCGATGCCTGCGCCCCTGGGGTGGTGGTATTTGCCGGCGACTCTCGTGGGCGCATGGGCCGCTATCGGAGTGTTGACGCCCGTCACTTTGGCGGGCCGACAGACGTTGGCTGGAGTCTTGATTTTTGGCTCGGTCGCACTGTTCGTCGGCCTGTTGCTCTTCTCGAAATATGCTCTCTCTCGAGAAGGGCAGGAGCAATTCTTTCAGGGATCGCTGGTCGCCTGTGGCATTGCGCTCATGCTGGGAACAGTCTGGGCGTTTTCCGTAGCCCGCCGCCGATCACTGATCGGACGGCCGACGCTCATCGTTGCCTCGGTCGTCTGGGGCGTGTTGTGTACTCTCGTCGCCTTGCAGCGTATTTCATCTCTGGGGATTTCACATCCCGCCGAACGGCTTCCCATTTACATCGCCGCTGTGGGCCTTCTGGCCCTCGCCGTTTCACCGCTGGCCACGGCGCCTCTGGCGCTGGCGTGGAATCGAAACCGATAGCTCTCCGATTCGTACACGGTTTTGGTGGAGTTCGTCGCGGCGACGCATTACGATGCTCGGACGATTAATCCTCCAAGCCTGGGCAAAGGTGTTTACATGCGAGCAGCAATTCAGCATTTCATTCTGGCGACGATTCTGGTGATCGGCAGCGCGGTTGCACGCGGGGCCGACACCTACACGGTCGACCCTGTGCATTCATCGATTTCGTTCATGATCTCTCACGTGGGGATCAGCAACATTCACGGTCGGTTCAACGACTTCTCCGGAAAATTCACGATCGATACAGCGGATCCGGCCCGGTCGTCATTTGCGTTGTCGATCCCGATCGCGAGCATCGATACCAACAATGTGAAACGCGACGCGCACCTCCGCGCTCCCGACTATTTCAACGCCAAACAATTTCCGACCATGTCATTTCAAAGCACCAACGTCAAAGCCGTCGACGGAGGCTACGAAGTCACCGGCGACCTGTCCCTGCACGGAGTCACCAAGCCGGTTTCGTTCACGCTCAAGGGGGGCGACAAAGTCGTTGAATTTCCCAAGAAAACCATGCGGATTGGCTTTGTCTCGTCCTTTTCGATCCGACGCAGCGACTTCGGCGTGAAAGCCGACCTCAAATTACTTGGCGACGAAATTCCGATTTTGATCGGCATCGAGGCGGCCAAGTAACAAAGTCCCGCGGGAGCAGTGATCGAAGAAAACCAATGACAGCGTGCGGTCATCAAGTGGGCACTCACAAAGAGGCCTTCTTGACTTCCGAAAGTATCACGCCGACCGATGTGACCCGCTCCGGTTAGCCGGCCGGCCGCGACTCGGACGTTCGTGGGGCGCCGTAATTCCCGAATAGGTTTCCCGATCGGACTGAATCGATTGGTAAAGCCAGAAGATCGGCAGCAGACCGAGCAGGCCAACCGCACAGAAGAAGCCCATGGCGAGCTCGGCTTCGGTGTGAATGAAATCGGGATCGATCAGTTTGTCAGTGAGCAAGGCGCCGATGCTGACGAGTGGTGCCAAGACGGCCACGATGAGCGCGATCAAATTCCAACGGCCGAGTTGCTTGAGCAAGGACACATCGTGCACGGCGTCTTCCAGGTCGCTTTCGAGAGCGGCCGAGTAGAGCGATCTCAGCGCGAAAAACGTGATCGCAAAAAACGGATACGCGGAGGCAACGCAGGCGCACATGAGTGACCAAAGAAAGAAGCGGAACATGGCCGACGTGGACAGGTCGAGATGCAGGATCCTCAAGCCGATCGCGTCGATGCAGGCCGCGAGCGACCACTCGACGAGAATCACAGTGGCTGCCGAGACACCCAGTCCAAGGCAGCGCCGGCGGAGGACGCGCGTCTGTTCCGTTGTCGATTGACGGGCCTGGCACAATTTGAGACGCCGATAGACGGAAACACCGAAAGAGGTCAAAATAATCGCGCCCACGACATACGCGAGCCCGCTGATCGACGCTTGAAGCCGCTCGAAGAGCCGGTGTTGAGGCTGCGACATTCCCGTCGTGAGCTGCGACACGTTGAGCGCGTAGTGAAAGCCACTCGCCAAGATGTTCGAGAGCCCCGCCAACAGCAGGACGATGGGGACCACGAATTTGCGCAGCCGGACTCGAGCAGCATGTTTCGATGGGAACAGCAGGGTCGACGCTTTGGGATTGGTGCACAGTTCGAGGCGACGGGCGATTTCCAACCCACGCGACCAGCGTCGTTCCCGGTCGGGTTCGAGGGCAACCTCGAGCACCGAAATCAACCCGCTGGGGCAGCCTTCAATGCGGGCCAGCTCGCCAACATCGACTCCTTTCTTACGCTGCTCGATCATCGTTTTCAAAATCGCCGACCATCCGCCGCCGAGATTGTCGTCAGCGAACGGCCGATAGCCGGTCAAAAGTTCCCAGAGCAAGACGCCGAGCGAGTAAAGATCGCTGCGTGCATCGAGGTCGTCGGCCGAGCGCGCGTGTGAGTCGTCGCTGGCCTCAAGCTGCTCGGGCGACATGTAAGCCAGGCTGCCGCCGAAATACGAGTCCGGCGTCGTGCCGGCGACTCTCGCACTGAAGCTAATGTTGAAATCGGCCAACTTCGGAGAGGGTTCGGCCGTGAGCAGCACGTTGGCCGGTTTGACGTCGCGGTGCAGCACGCCGCGCCTGTGGGCATAATCGAGGCCGCGGGCCAATCTTGATCCGATCCAGCACACGGCTTCCGGCCAGCTCGCAGTCGCCAGCCAATGCCGCGCCGGAGACATCGTGGGTCGCGAGTCGCCCCGTTTTTCCAGCCCCTCATCCACGACATCCAGCAATATTTCTCCCGTTCGCTGCTCAAGCGGCGTCTGACGGACGCGGCGGATGACCTGCTGCAGCGTCCCCCCGGCGATGTATTGCATGTACAGCAGACGCAGCTTCCGATCCGGCAGCGTCCGCTGGTCGTAAACGCGGACGATGTTGTCGTGGTCCAGTTGCGCGAGAGTTTGCGGCTCGGTCCCCTCATCGGCCGAAATCTTGACGGCCAGCGTTCGCTGCATCGATTTCTGGCGGGCGAGAAAGACCTTGGCAAAGGCGCCGGCCCCCAACTCGGCGAGAAGCTCGAAGTCGTCGATCGTATCGCCCGCGGCGACGGCCTCGACGCGCTGCTGCTTCGCACGGCGGCGAAACGACGTCGTTTCGTACGCCTGCTTGATATTGAGGATCGCCGCAATTTCGGCCGTGTGGCCGGGAAACGCCTGCAGATACTCATCCGCGCTGACCGCCTGACCACCTTGCTTGCGAATGTGGAACTCTTCGTAAATCAGATCACAGGGCAGTCCGCTTTCAACAAGATCCGGAAATTCGGCAAAATATTCCGACAAGCGCTTGGGACAGCCTCGCGTGAGCCAGCGGTATTCCAGGTCGACCTTGATCAGCTCCACCAGCGTCATCCGCCGGATTTCGCCTGCGGTCGGGAGAAACGGCTTGAGTTCTGGTGGGTCGGTGCCTGCCTCCCAAGCTTCGACAAAAGCGTCCAACCGCCGCGCCAGGACGTCCATTGACTCGCGGGCGGCGTCGAACGAAAGGGGACCGCTGGAGGTCGACACAGGGCACGTTCCGTCAGGGTAACGCGATCCGTCGCCAGAAACGATCGCGCGAAAGCGGCTATCTTATCCGACAGTCGGCGTCGAATTAAACGTTGGACGCGTCTTGGCACCTGCAAGCCTATGCTGGTATTCGTTACCATTTATTCATCGAAACGACCGCAGGTCGCTTCACGGAGGCGATGAACGGGGGCGATGAGTCGCGTGGTCGGCGAAATTCTGAATCAGCGATATCAGATCGAGCGGCGTCTGGGAGGCGGATCGCAGGCCGAGGTCTTTCTCGCGACGGACGTCCACATGGAGCGTTTGGTCGCCATCAAGATCTGGAAGCCGGATGGCGGTTTTACCGTCGAGGAATTCCTCCGCGAGGCCAAACTGCTCGCGCGATTCGGTGCGCCCCACTTCGTAACGATCCACGAACACGCGGCCACCGTCGATCAGCGGCCGTTTTTCGTGCTCGAGTACCTGCGAGGCGAAACGCTGCAGGACTTGTCGGCTCCGCTCACCGCATCAGAGATTCGCCGCTGTGTTCGCGACGTGTGCGTCGGCATGCAGAGAGCGCACGACGAGGGGATCGTCCACCGCGACCTCAAACCGTCCAATATCATGCTGATCGATCGCGGGACGCGGACCGAGCGATACGTCATTCTCGATCTGGGGATCGCGAAGATTACCGACGCGACCAACTGGCGCCGCACGCTGGCCGACGCGACGATGGCCGGGGCCGGCACCCTGCTTTACATGGCCCCCGAACAGTGCAACGGCAACCCAATCGACCAGCGCACGGACGTTTACGCGTTCGGCTGTGTGCTGTTCCTGCTCTTGGTGCAGGAAGAACCGTTCGCGAATAAGGGGGGCAATTATCTCAGCGTGCTCAATGCCATTTTGAACGATCCGCCGCGGCGGCTGGCCGAGGTCCGGCCGAACGGGACGTTCTCGGAAGAGCTCGAGCAGCTGGTGCAGGATTGTCTGGCCAAGAAGCCGGACGACCGCCCGGCCTCGATGACCGAGGTCGAGGAACGACTGGATCAGTGTTTGCCTGATGACGGACTCGTCGGGGCCGGTCTCGACGGGGCAAAGTCGAGCGATGGCAGCGGATACAGGACGCGGCGGCCAGCCGGTGCGTCGACCGTGGTCAATCGGCGGCCCAAACGGCGGGCCCTCGCCGCAGGGCTCGTGGCGCTGATTGTTGTCGCTGCCAGCGGTGTTGCCTTTTTTCTTTTGCGGAGTCGGCCCGAAGAAAAGACTCCTTCGCAGCCGATTGCCACTTCCACGACCACTTCCATTTCCATTCCCATTCCCACTCCCACACCCTCGCCCCCACCCCGTGTCGAGCAGCGACCTCCCCTCATTGCGGTCGCGAAGCCGGCCGACCCGAAGCCGGCGGTCACGAAGGCGGCGGTCCCGTTGCCCCCGCCGACTCCACCGCAGCTCAACGACGACCGTTATGTCGTCGTGCGAAACCGCACGCTGCGGACCGACGATCCCACTGGCAAGAATCAAGACCAGAATCTACGCGGCGTGCTGGCCAACGACAGGCTGCCGGCCGGCAAGCCGTACGAGATCGAATGCGTCGATCGGCCCAAGTTTGGTGAGCTGAAACTCAACCGCGACGGCACATTCACGTACGCCGGCGCCGTCCGTCCCGAAGGCGATTTGGCCCGTGCCGACTCTTTCACCTATCGCGTCCGCGCTTCAGAGCACGATCTCTGGAGCGAACCGGCGCTCGTCAAAATTGTGATTCTGCCCTTCACAGTGGAGGAAGAGGCCGCAATCAAGCGGATCGCCGGAATCTACGGCGACGCGGCGATTCGTAGCGACGTGAGCCCATCGGCCGTGCAGATCGACTTGAGCGACCATGTCGTTCATAATCGAATTCGAGACGAATCGCTCAATGTTCTGGACGGGCTGACCGAGGTCCTCCGCGAACTCCGCCTCGACTCGCAGCCGATCACCGATAACGCGCTGGAGCATCTTCTGCGTTTCGGCGAGCTGCGCGTTTTGTCTCTTGCTGGCACCGATGTTTCGGGCGGCGGAATCTCAAGACTTCTGAGTTTGAAGAATCTCTCTGAAGTCGATCTGGGCGATACGCTCATCGCCGAACCGGCCGTGCTGGCGCTGACGGCCGACCGCGGGCAAAAGGTGCCGCTGCATGTCGTCCGCGACGGAACGATCGACCGCTTGCGGAACGCGGGGATTGCGATGGCCGCCAAGAACGACGCGACGCTCGGCCGAAACGGTTTTGTCGCAACGATCCGGCACGCCGACCAGTTTCAAAAGGTCGTGGCCTTGTTGAAAGCGGCTCCGCGGCTGGTGGCGATCGGGCTTGCCAATTCGGACGTCGGCGATGATCTCATCACCGAGAACCTCGTGCGGCAGCTCAAGTCTTTGAAGGCGCTCGATCTGGGTGGCACCCTCGTCTCGCCGCAGCGGATCGCGCTGCTGCAAGCGCAATTCCCCGGTCTCCAATTGAAATGGGACCCGCCGCTGACGCAACTGCGGTTGATCGGCAACGTCAAAGACGTAAAAAGCGGCGTTGCGATCGATCTCGCGCAGAAGAAGCTCGACAGCCGCACGTGGATCCTGTTGTCGCAGGTCGACAAGCTGGCCACGTTGAACCTGTCGGGAGTGGCGATCGACGATGTGGCGTTCGAGAGGCTCGTCCAATTGACGACCCTGCGCGAGCTGACCCTGCAAGAGACGGAACTCGCCGGTCAGCGACTCCTGGAAATCTGTCGGCGGCTTCCTTCGCTCGTTAGCCTGGACGTGCAAAAGAGCCCCATCGCTCACGACAAAATCGTCCTGCGAGCTCTACTGGCCGAATTGCGAGGTCACGACCGCATCCGGGCAACGATCCGCCCCGAGCCGGTCGACGAAGGCCCCGATTTGCTGAAAGCGCCCTTCGACGACGCGGCGGCCGACCGGGCCCGTGCCGCCTGGGCGGCTTACCTCAATGTGCCCGACCAGACGGTCAATTCCCTCAAGATGAAGCTGCAGTTGATCGCGCCGGGCGAGTTTCGGATGGGGAGCGAAGAGACCTACTTGGAGCTGATCGAGCGCTTCCCCAACGTGCGCGAGGCGGAGGAAGAAAATCCCATTTCGCGGCTGGGATTGGAGAGCGCCCGGCCGCAGCATCAGGTCCGAATCACCCGGCCGTATTACATGTCCGCGTACGAGGTGACGAATGCCCAATTCAAGAAGTTCACCGACGCGACACCCCACAAAACGCATCCGGCACGTAACGACAAATCGTCGTGGGGCCTGCCCCCCAGAAAAGGTCCGGAGCCGCTGGATACGTCGATCCCCGAAGGCCGAGACTTTCCCTCGCGCTACTGGGGCATCGAAACGAGCGACCAGGCGCCCGTGGTCAACGTTAGCTGGATCGAGGCGGTCGCGTTTTGTGATTGGTTGAGCCGCAAGGAGGGCCAGACCTATCGTTTGCCGACCGAGGCCGAGTGGGAATACGCCTGCCGGGCCGGCACGACCACGCGCTATTGGAACGGCGACGATCCCGAACATTTGACGCAGATCGCCAATGTCCGCGACATGGCGGCCCGGGAGAAGTTCGGCTGGCAGAACACGCTGAGTTCCTCGGACGGCTCGGCCTTCACCAACGACGTCGGGCGGTACCCCCCGAATCGTTTCGGCCTGTATGACATGCACGGAAACGCGGCCGAATGGTGTTCCGACTGGTTTGCGACGTCATATTACCAGGGACCCCCGCAGTCGGATCCCGCGGGCCCGCTTGTCGGCGTGCTGCGAGTCGTGCGGGGCGGAAGCTGGCACAGTGCGGCCATCTTTTGTCGCTCGGCGCACCGGGCGGCCGGCGTTCCCGCTCATCGCAGCAACCACGTCGGATTTCGCGTCGTGTGCGTGGGAAGCAAACCCCCCTGGCCGCCGATTCCGTTGCCCGTGGCAGCCGTGCCCGCAGGCGAGGCCCCTTCTCCCTTGGTGGCGCCCTTCAAGGAGGAAGAGATCGTCAAAGCGCGAAGGGTCTGGGCTCGGTACGCGCAAATCGACGAGCAGCACACGAACTCGTTCGGCACGACAATGACGCTGATTCCCGCCGGTGAATTCACGATGGGGTCGACGCCCGATCAAATCGCCCTGGTGTCCAAATTTAATCCCAAGTTCAAAATCGAATCCGCCAAACGCGAGCAGCCGGTGCACCGCGTTCGCATCAGCCGCCCGTTCTATCTTGCAACAAAGGAAGTGACACGGGGCCAGTTCCGCCAGTTCGTCCGTGCCACCGGGTATACAACGCTCTGCGAGCGGCCCGGCGGGAAGGGTGTCGGCTTCGATCAGGCGACGGGCAAATTCAAGACGGAAAGAAAATACAACTGGCACAACACGGCTCTGCCCCAGGAGGACAACCACCCGGTGGTGAACGTCTCCTGGAGGGACGCCACGGCATACTGCACCTGGCTGACCTGGAAGGAAGGCAAAATGTATCGCTTGCCGACTGAGGCCGAATGGGAATATGCCTGCCGCGCGGGAACCACAACACTGTTTTCCAGCGGCGATGATCCGGAAACTCTCGCCACGATCGCGAATATTGCCGACGAATCGGCCAAAGCGAAATTTCCGAGCTGGCACGCAATCAAAGCTCGGGACGGGTTCGCCTTCACCGCGCCGGTCGGGTCATTCGCGGCCAACGCCTTCGGATTGTTCGACATGCATGGAAACGTGCGTGAGTGGTGCGGCGATTGGAGCACCGATGCTTACGACGGGAACTTGCCCGAGGTCGACCCGGCGGGGCCTCCCACCGGGACACTTCGCATCTTCCGCGGCGGAGCCTGGACCTCATCTGCCCCCGACAGCCGATCGGCTGCCCGCGGAGCATCGAACCCGACGGCTGCCAACCTCAGCCTGGGTTTTCGTATCGCGGCAGATGCATCCAGCAAGTGACACGGCCGCGCGTCCCG
>CAYWOV010000055.1:0-9719 GCA_964459965.1 uncultured Planctomycetaceae bacterium
GGAAAGACCAGGAAGCGCACAATGCACAGACGGAACGACATCTTCGAGACCGCGACAACTTTGCCGCCGAACGCACGGCTTTCGGCGGAGACAGACAACGGCTCGACGAACTTGCGGCAACGCTGGAACAGACGAGGCGAGAGCTTGAGGCACAATTGGCCTCTGTGCGGCAAGATCGGGAACAATGCAACGCCGACTGGGGACGCTTGCTGCGAGAGATGGAGGCTCTCGAGTTGCGTGAAGGGGAAAGCCGACGCGCTCAGCAGCACATCGACGAGGATCGACTGGCGCTCACCGAAGACAAGTCGCGGCTTGACGCGCTGGCGGCGGCACTGGAGGGCCAAAAGCGACAGCTCGACGAGCAATTTGCCGCGTTTCAATCGGAATCTCAACGAATCGAGAAGCTTCTGGAGAATCTGGCGACTCGCGAGCGTGATCTGGCAGAAGTGCGCCGCAACCTCGATTCTGACCGTGCCGTCTTGGCGGCACAACGGAGCGTCCTTCAGACCGAGCGGTCAGCCGTGAACAATGACCGGCAATTGAACGAGCGTGAAAAGCGGAGACTTGAGCAGATGGAGGTCGCTCTCGTCCTTAAAGAGGCGGCGCTCGCCAAGCGGACGGTCGATCAGGCTCGCATCGATGCGGAGCTCGCGGAACAAATTAAGCTCTTGAGTAAACAGCAGCAGCTCGCTCAACAATCGGCTCACGAGGCCGCCGGGCAGCTCGAACGGCTCCGCACGGAAGAGATTGCCCTCGACACGCTTCGACAATCGCTCGATGCCGACCGCCAAGCGCTCGTGCGACAAAACATGGAATCCGATTGGGAATCGCAGGAACTGCGGCGGAAGTCGAGTGAACTTGCCGAGCAAATGCGTTTGGCGGCGGTCGAGCGCGCCGGTTTCGAAAGCGATCGTGCCACACTCCGGCAGGCCCAGGTCAGCCTGAATTTGAAGGAAGCCGAGCTTAAGACCCTGCTGTCCAGCATTGAGCCGCGGCAGGCGGAAATTCACGAGTCGACCGCCAGGCTCGAATCCGAGCAGATTGATTTACGCAAACTGCAAGTAACGCTCGAAGCGGATCGGCAAACGCTCGAAGTCGATCGCGGCCAATTCGAAACCGCAAGAGCGGGACTAGGGCAGGAACTCGCGGCGGCCGAGCGCGAGGGTCGAAGGCTGGCCGAATTGCAACAGTCATTGACTGCCCGCGAGGAAGATCTCGCAGAGGCGACGGCCGACTTGTCAACTCGGCAAATCGAGTTGGCCGCACTGCAAGAACAGATCGCAAGCGAACGAAGCCAGCTCGACGACTTTGCCAGTCAGGTGCGAGAACGCGAAACGTTTCTGCGCGCGGCGCGAAAACAATTTCAATCCACACTTGACGAGTTCCGCGCGGACCAGCGCAGGTTCCGAATGGCGACCGTCGCCGTTAAGTCCAATCGCGATCGCAATCGGCGTCGAAGAGAAAGCGCCGCTGTCGTCAATGAGGATCGGACCTGGGGCCAGGTTCTCAACGCAGAAGGAATTCTTAGTGATCCGCAGACGCAATGGTTCGAGGATGGTCGCTTTGGCAACTTTGTGCTGGGCAATTACAGGATCGCCGAGTTGCTCTCACTTGGAGCATCTGAATGGGTGTACGAGGCAGGAGACTTGAACGACGCCAAGCGCGTCGCGATCAAGGTCGTTTCGCAGGAATGCTCGATCGATGCGTCCGCAATCGCCCGCCTCGAACGAGAGGCCCGCGTGGGTGCCGCCGTCGATCACAAAAACCTGGTACGCACGTTGCTCTTTTGCAAGTCGGATCAAGGCGCGGCGTACCTGGTCATGGATTTTGTTGAAGGGGTGACCCTGGGCGACTTGATCGCCCTTCATAGCAAGCTTTCCTGGAGAGAGGCCTGCAATTATGTATTTCAAGCCTCAATCGGCCTTCAGAAATTGCATGACGCCGGGATTGTGCATCGCGCGGTCGAACCAGGCAATCTCCTCGTCGAGCGCAGCGGTGCGCTGAAGGTCGCTGACTTTGGGGAGGCGAGCGCGGCATTCTTGGACGACGCGGTTTCAGATCGCAGGGAAAGCGCGTCGCTCGCTAATCGAGCGACCGACTACTCAGCCCCCGAAATCTTCGACGAAAACGTACCGATCGGTCCGCCTGCCGATATTTACAGTCTTGGCTGCACGTTTTATCACGCGTTAGCGGGAACCGTGCCGTTCCCAGACGTCGACGGGGCCGCAAAAATGCACGCGCATCGCACGCTGCCGCCACAACCGATCCGTTCACACGTTTCGCATGTGCCCGCCGAAGTAATTGGAGTTGTGCGAAAAATGATGGCGAAGTCCCCCGAGCGCCGTTTCGCGTCGATGCTTGAAGTGAGTCGGGCCCTGTCGGCCTTGGCTCGTCCTCAACCCGCGTATTTCGATCGATATGTGATCCTGAGCCAGCGCAGTGTCGCGGCCCGCTCACAACTGCGCGAACGGGCCAGACAGATCGCTGATCGCCTGAAATCAATCGAGCCGAGCGCGGCGACCAGTACGTAAGGTTTGTTTTGGCAACGCCCGCGCGATCCCTTCACTCGCGACGAAGCAAATCGACACTCAATTGTCGCTTCTCGCCAGGTTGCGCTGTTTGCCCGTCCTGTGAGAAACGGACCAATAGGTGGATCTCCCAATTTCACGAGTCTCCGATCCGGAATAATCTATGAGACAGAGCCAGGGTTCATTGAGCCGGCAATGGAAATCGCGCCGTGCCTCGTCATGATCTTGGAGTGGTGCGGCAATCGATTGAGCTGACTTGATCGGAAACGGTGCCGTGAGACTGCGTTGACGATTTCGACGGACTCCCATAAGCCAGAGCGGGGCCAATCGCTTGAGCCGGGAAACGAGTGAGGCATTTATTGCGGCTCTTCAAAAGAGTCGCCTGCTGACAGACGAACAACTCGGCCAATTGCCCGACACGGATAGAAATCGGGCGAGCCTTTCCGCGCTGACCCGCGAGCTGACCGAGCTCGATTGGTTAACGCCTTGGCAAGTTCACCAGCTCCGTTCCGGTCATACCAATTTTCGTTTGGGAAAATACACCCTGCTGGATGTCCTTGGCCGCGGAAAGATGGGAGTTGTCTACAAGGCACGTCGTGCCGGGTCACGGCAGCTGGTGGCCGTCAAAGTGATGGCGTCAGGTATCGCCAATGACAAGCGGAAATCAGCACGATTTCGCAGGGAGATTCGGCTCGTCTCATCGCTCAAGGACCCTCGCATCGTTTCGGCGCTCGATGCCGGTCATACGGGGGGCCGTTATTTTCTAGTAACTGAGCTCATTCCCGGCTGGAATTTGCTGCAATGGCTCGAGCGCGAGCGGGTATTGCCGGTGGGCTGGGTGTGCGAATGCGTGCGGCAAGCCTCGATCGGACTGCAACACATTCACGAGCGGGAACTCATTCATCGGGACCTGAAACCGTCGAACTTAATGGTCACCGCGGATTCGGTCTTTGAAACGCCTCACGTGCGGATTCTCGACCTGGGTCTGGGACGGTTTGTCGGTGGAACCATCGAAGGCGACGACCTGACGTGCGCAGGACATACCGTCGGAACACTCGACTATATGGCTCCTGAGCAGATCAAGAGCGGACGCGATGCCGATATTCGAGCAGATATTTATTCGCTTGGCTGCACCTTGTACCAGTCGCTGTCGGGCCGGCTACCGTTTGAGGGGACTGATGTTGGAAGTAAGCTCATCGCCAAAATGACGACCGAGCCACCGGCTCTCGACGCGCTCCGAAAGGACGTTCCACACGATCTCGCAAATTTAGTCGTGCGAATGATGCGCCGCGAACGAGAGCAGCGTCCTTCGACCCCAGAAGAAGTCTCGGACGTCCTGCAGCCTTTTGCAATTCTGGGCCGCATCGAAGAGAGCGTGTCCGCCTCGACTCCCTCGATCGCTTCGGATTTTTTTGATTCGGTCGAGTCGATGCACGAATGCCATCTCACTCGGCGGCAGAGGACACAACCAGAAGGCTTGGCCCAAAGGATTTCCGCTTGGTTCAACCGTGTTCGTACGAACTGGCGCGTTGGCCGAGCCTCCTGATGACCTTGGACGGCAGCTATTCAGGGGTTATGCGGCATTCATCGTTAACAGGTCGTAGGCTGCGACCGTCTCGCCTTCACGGTTCGTCACGACGACGTCCCAGCGGACTTCGCCCTGATCGGGCTTGCGCAGCGTCTTTTCTTTCACGGTGAGCGCGACTTGAATCGCCTCGCCCGGCTTCACGGGTTTCACGAATCGCAAGTTGTCGAGTCCGTAATTCGCCAGCACCGGACCGGGCGCAGGGTCAACGAAGAGGCCGGCGGCAAACGAGAGAATGAGATAGCCGTGAGCGACGCGTCCGCCGAACAGCGGATTGGCCCGTGCCGCTTCCTCGTCGAGATGGGCGTAGAACGTGTCTCCAGTGAAACGGGCAAAATGCTCAATGTCGCCCATCGTGATTTCGCGAGTTTTCGTTTTTAGCTGATAGCCGATTGGCAAATCGTGGAATTTGAGACGGAACGGATGCAGATCGGCGGCCTGTGTCGGTGAGTTGGCAATGTAGCGGTGCGTAATCGCGCTTAAGACCCTGGGGTGGCCTTGTAAGGCCGTGCGCTGCATATAGTGTGTGACGCCGCGGATGCCGCCCATTTCCTCACCTCCGCCGGCCCGACCGGGTCCGCCGTGCACCATATGCGGCATGGGCGATCCATGACCGGTCGATTCCTTGCCGCTGTCCCGGTCGATGAAGGCGATGCGCCCATGGTAGGCGCCGCAGCCGAGGACCACTTCGCCGGCAAAATCGGTGTCATACGAGAAGACGCTCATGACGAGCGAACCCTTACCGCGATTGGCTAGTGCGATCGCGTCGGCCCGGTCCCGATAGGGCATGAGCGTCGACACGGGTCCAAAGGCTTCGACGTCATGCACGGCACGTCCCTCCCACGGGCGCTCGCAGCGCAAGAGGATGGGGGAGATGAAGGCACCGCTCCGGTCATCGCCACCGGTGACTTCGACATGCGCAGGATCGCCGTAGACGATCGACGCTTCCTTGCCGAGTTCGCGGATTTTCGCACGCACGTTGTCACGCTGCATCACGCTGACCAGGGGGCCCATCCGCGTCGCTTCGTCGCGTGGATTGCCGATAGTGACTTTATCCAGACGGGTTTTGATCGCGCTCTGGGCCACATCGAGAAGCGACGCCGGGACCAAAGCGCGGCGAATGGCCGTGCACTTCTGGCCCGCCTTCACGCTCATTTCCTTCACGACCTCTTTGATAAACAGGTCGAATTCAGGCGAGTCCGGAGCCGCGTCTGGGCCAAGGACGGAAGCGTTGAGCGAGTCTCGCTCGGCAATAAACCGCACGCTTTCACGGATCACGACGGGGTGAGACTGCAGCTTCTCTGCAGTGTCCGCCGAGCCCGTGAAAGAGACGACGTCCTGACACGTCAAATGGTCGAAGAGATCGCCAAGCGAACCGGCCACAAGCTGAAGCGCGCCTTTTGGCAGCACGTTTGCATCGATCATAATCCGCACGGCCGCTTCGGCGAGGTATGCCGTAGCGCTCGCCGGCTTGACGATGGCCGGCACTCCGGCGAGCAACGTCGGAGCGAGCTTTTCCAGCATGCCCCAAACTGGGAAGTTGAAGGCATTGATGTGAACGGCGACGCCTTGCAGCGACGTGTAAACGTGCAATCCTTGAAACGTTCCCCCGCGGGAAAGGGCTTCGACGTTACCGTCGATCAAAATGCGATCATTTGGCAGTTCGCGGCGGCCCTTCGATTGATACACGGCAAAAGTGCCGATCCCTCCGTCAATATCGATCCACGAATCGCCCTTGGTCGCGCCGGTGTCGTAACTCAGCTCGTAGAGTTCTTGTTTTCGTGCCGAGAGCGCGTCGGCCAAAGCGCGGAGCATCAACGCGCGCTCGTGAAAGGTGCGTGCCCGTAGCGCCGGACCACCTTCTTCGCGGGCGAAACGAACCATCGCACCAAAATCGAGTCCTTGCGACGACGTTTGGGCGACAACCTCGCCAGTAATGGCGGAGCACAGTTCGGCAAACTCGCCCGACCCGGCAACCCAATGGCCCTCTGCGTAGTTCTTGAGAATGAGTCCGGACATGGTGAAAGCGCCTTTTTGAACGTGGATCGCCTCGGTCGACTACCACACCGTATCCCGGCCGATCCTGGAGACTTGTTGAAGCTCGGCGACGAGAGCATCGATATACGTTGAATGGGCGACGTCGGGAGTCTCAAGCCGGACAGGCGTGTCGGGCACGATCAGGTTGCAGGACTCGAGAAACGGCACCACCGTCTGCTTCCATTCAAAGTGAATCTCGCGCAAATCGGGCGTGATCCGCGATTCGACGAGCAGGCTTTCTTCCGGCAATGAAAGGAAGACCTCTTGAAAGGCTGTCCATAACGTGTCAAGTGCCTGTTGCATCCTGCGGTTGCTCTCTTCGGTCCCTTGTCCAAGACGCAGTGTCCACGCCTTGGTGTGGTGGAGATGAAACACCTCTTCCTGTTTGATCTTCGCGGCCGCTTCGGCAATTGGCGCGTAGCGACTCGCGAGTAGAGCGGGAAGGTGCACCGACTCATAAGCGTCGAAGAGAAATTGACGCAGCATGCTGAACGCCCAATCCGCATGTGGAAGCGCGACGACGTCCGCATTCCGGAAATCCGATGCGACTCGCTGATAGACGAGCTTGTCCGGATAGGTCTCGGGATCTTCGTCACGGAGCATCGACACGATGCGGTACCACAAAATGCCGTGCCCGAGTTCGTCGAGCGCAAGATTCGCGAATGCGATGTCCTCTTCCAAAATCGGCCCGTGACCGGCCAACTCGGAATTGCGGTGCCCGAGAATGAACTCGTCGTCCCCCAACCGAAGGAGCTTCGAATCGAGCGCCGCGCGCGTCCTCGCGTCAAGCATGGTTGCTCTCCGCGGCGTCCGCGCGAATCTCCCGAAGCAGGGCGACGATCGGGAACGACTTGTGATCGCGAAACCACTTATAGGGTTGCGGCGCGAACGCACACTCGGCCGTTTGCGACTCGCTCGAGGTGACTGCTGTCGAAGGAAAGACCCAGCAAGCGAAACAGTCCTCGACGTCATTGAATGCGCGAACCATCGCCTGCTCCGCACTTGGGGCGACGACCTGCGGCCCTTCGTCATACACGAGCTTCGATCCGCTTCTGCGAAACACGCAGAATGTCTGGTCGGATTCAGCACGTGTGCCGAGATCTGGCGACAAGCCGCCAAGTTCCTCTCTGGTCTTCATCAGGACTAGGCGACGCGGAACAACCCACAGGCAGACGGCCGTGGGTCGTCGACCGTAGACCGCCCAGGCGTTTTGAAGGGCTGTTTCGGCATCGACGGCGTGCACGGAACCGCCGGCCCGCATGGGGCGGCCGGGCGCCGGTCGCTCGAAAACCTGGTAAACGGGCCACTGGGTCGACGTCATCAATGCACCCCGCTCAACTCGCGTTTCGCGTTGTATGCGACCAAAGCCTCACGGACCCAAGCACCCTCTTCGTGAGCCTTAATTCGTGCTGCCAGGCGTTCTTTGTTGCACGGCCCGTTCCCGTTCACGACACGCTTCAACTCGTCAAAATCGATGGGGCCGTGTCGCCAGGAACCGGTCGCTTCATCAAATCGCAACTCGGGATCGGGCGGTTCCAACCCCAGCAGCCTCAACTCGGGAACGATTTCTTTGATGAAGATTTCACGGAGTTCGTCGTTCGTCTTGGTTTTGATGCCCCAACGTTTGAGCGTCGCCGTGTGCGGCGATTCCGAGTCGGGGTACCCAAACTGCATCAGCGTCGGCCACCACCACCGATCAAGGCCGTCTTGTGCCATCGCCCGCTGTTCGGATGTCCCCCTGGCAAGTGTGATCACAATTTCCTGACCCTGCTTTTTGTGAAACGTCTCCTCGCTGCAAATCCGCAGCATCGCGCGCGCATAGGGACCGTAGGAGCACTTTGCGAGCATCGACTGATTCAAAATAGCGGCGAAATCGACCAGCCAGCCAATTATGCCCACGTCGGCCCAAGACCTGGTCGGATAGTTGAAAACGTTCGCATATTTTGCCCGCCCCGTGTGAAGTGCGTCGATTAGCTCTTCGCGAGTCGCGCCCAGCGATTCGGCCGCGTCGTACAGGTACTGCCCGTGACCCGCCTCGTCCTGGACCTTGGCCAACAGCACGAGCTTGCGCTTGAGTGAGGGGGCACGGGTAATCCATGCACCTTCGGGTAGCATCCCCACAATTTCGCTGTGGGCGTGCTGAGACATCATCCGCAAAAGCTGCCTGCGATATTCGTCTGGCATCCAATCGCCGGGCTCGATCGTCTCGCCCCTGGCAATCCGCGCCTCGAACGCGGCGAGTTTGGCAGGTTGATCCAAGTTTACTCTCCCTGATAGACCGGCGTGCGCTTTTCCATGAAGGCCCGCATGCCTTCCTGGTGATCTGCGCTGGCACCACATTCCGCCTGCGATGCGGCTTCTAGTGCGAGCGTTTCTTCGAGCGAGTGAGATGCTGCGTAGTCGATATTTCGTTTCAGGCGCCCGATGGCAAATGTGGGAGCCGAGGCGTACCGTTCTGCGATCTTTGTCGCCTCGTCCAACAACAGCTCGGGCGAAACGACCTGATTGACGAGTCCCCATTCCAATGCTTCGCTGGCCGAAAGCTTGCGACCGGTTAGCATCATTTCAGCCGCCCGTTGCTGTCCGATCAGTCTCGGGAGGAACCAGGTCGATCCACTGTCCGGAACTAGCCCGATATTGACAAACGCCTGCACAAACGAGGCCTTCTCGGAGGCGATCCGCAGATCGCAGGCCATCGCCAGGCTCATGCCCGATCCGGCGGCCACGCCGTTAATTGCCGCGACAATCGGCTTTGGCAGCTTTGTCATCGCCAGGATTAATGGGTTGTAGTTTCTGCGAATGTGCTCTCCATAGCCGGGCTTGCCTGGTTGCCCAATCTCCTGCGCGTTGGCAAGGTCTTGTCCGGGGCAGAATCCTTTTCCTGAGCCGGTGAGAAGCACGGCCCGCATTCCCCGGTCGGCGGCGGCGGCGGCGAATGCGTGCTGCAATTCCTGCAGCATGGTCTCCGTGAGCGCGTTCAATTTGTCCGGACGATTGAGCGTAATTCTCAGAACGTGATCGCTCTGTTCGTAGAGAATGGATTCGTAGCTCATCGTAGAAAACCTTCCTGAGTTAGTCGTTGACCACGGAATGGCCACGACGTCCCGAATTCGTCACAGGGCCTTCATCCTTTCGAATGGTTGGACACATTTGTTGCAAAAATAGATTGCTCGACACGGAGTCGGCCCGAAACTGTTTCTTCGCGTCGTATTGCGAGAGCCACAGTACGGGCACTGAGCCGGGATTTCCAAAACGGTCAAAACATCGCCGCCGTGTTTGCCGGGCGGGGCGATTCCCATCGTCTTCAACTTCTCTCGCCCGGACTCGGAAATCCAATCGGTTGTCCACGGAGGACTGAAGGAGAGCTTGACGCGGACATCGGCAAATCCCAGGCTCAACACCGTGTCTCGAACGCTCGCCTGGATGACGGAAAGTGCAGGGCACGCCGAAAACGTTGGCGCGAGCGTCACCTCGACACTGTCGCCATCGATCTTCACTTCACGCACGATCCCAAGCTCAACGATCGAGACAACCGGCATCTCCGGATCGGCGACCTCATTGAGCGCGCT
>CAYWOV010000056.1:0-9628 GCA_964459965.1 uncultured Planctomycetaceae bacterium
GGCGTTGCAGGACTGGGTCATGGAGCGGGAGTTCCGCGCCGTGCCGCGGATTGTCGACGTTTGCAGTTGGGGTGGGACCGTCCGGCGCTACGAAGTGCAACCCGATCCGGATCGGCTGCGCCGCTACGGGATCACCCTGGCGCAGCTCCAGGCGGCAATCTCAAACAGCAACGCCACTGTCGGCGGCGACTACGTGAATCAAGGCCAGGTCGCCATGACTGTCCGTAGCGTCGGCCTGTTCGGAGGAGGTGCCGACCCTGTCACTCTCGTTCTTGGGAGAAAGGCGCCGGTTACGGCCGCCGCCATTCTCCGCGAGGAGGAGCGCCGCCGAATTCGCGACTTGCGCTCGCTCGTGATCGCCTCCGTCAACAATCAGCCGGTGCGCGTCGAGGACGTGGTCGAAGGGGGCCGTGCCTCTCCCGGAGAAACGCCGGACCGAGGCATCGTCGTCAGCCATCAGACTCGTTTGGGCAGAATCGGCTATTGGAAGCACGACCACGAGCGAAAGCCGGGTTCCCCGCTCAGCATTGCGCAAGTCGGTCACGACGAGCCGGACGTGGTGGAGTGCATTGTTCTTTTGCGAAAAAACGAAGACACACTACCCGCCTTGAAAGATGTGAAGGCCAAAGTGGCCGAACTGAATGATCCATCAACGGGGCGAATGCTTCCCGGCGTCACCATTGAGACCTATTACGACCGCAGCGAACTGCTTTCGATCACCACGGAAACCGTCCGTGAGAATCTCCTGGTCGGAATGGCACTCGTCACGGTCGTGTTGCTGATGTTTTTGAGCAACGTCCGCAGCGCGCTCATCGTGGCCATCAACGTGCCCCTGGCACTCTTTTTCGCCTTTGCCGTGCTCTATATGCGCGGCATGTCCGCCAATTTGCTTTCCATCGGCGCGGTCGATTTCGGCATCATCGTCGACTCGTCGGTCATCATGGTGGAGAACATTTACCGGCATATCAGCTCGGGCGAGTTCGCGGAGTTGTCGTTGAAAGAGCGGATCCTCAAAGCCACTCATGAAGTCGAGCGCGGTTTGTTCTTCACGACCGCGATCATGGTGTGCGCCTTCGTCCCGCTCTTCACCATGCAGGGCCCGGAGGGACAAATCTTCGGGCCAATGGCCGACACCTACGCGTTCGCCCTTTGCGGCGCCCTGTTGCTGGCCCTGACCATGGCGCCGGTCGGGTGCCTCTTGCTGTTTAAGAATCTACAACCCGCTCCCGATAATTGGCTCGTTCGCACGATGAAGCAGCGGTACTTGCGGAATTTGCGGCTCTGCTTGCGGTTCCGTTATGTAACAGTTGCGATCATGGCTGCCCTCTCGATCGGAACGGCAATGATGCTTCCGCTGCTCGGCCGCGAATTCATGCCCGCCTTGGAAGAGGGCAATCTGTGGATTCGCGGCACCGCCCCCTTGAACACGTCGCTGGAGCGGCATACCGAGATTTCGCGGCAGGCACGGGCCATCATGGCCACGTACCCGGAGGTGGAGTCGATCGTCAACCAACTCGGCCGGCCCGATGACGCGACGGATACGGACGGCTATTACAACAGCGAATACTTCGTCCCGCTGCGTCCCGAAAAGGACTGGCCCAAGCTCGTCGATGAGAAGGGATGGCTGGGCGTGAAGCGGCTCATTTTCGGCTCAATGCGACCGCGGACCAAGGATGAAATCGTGGACGCGATGAACGCGGAACTCAAGGCGAAGCTGCCCGGCATCACCTGGAACTTCTCGCAAAACATTCGTGACAACGTGATGGAAGCTCTCTCGGGGATTAAGGGAGACAACTCGGTCAAGATTATTGGTCCCGATCTGGACAAACTGGAGATTCTGGCGACAAAAGCCAAGACTGTTTTGCAACAGGTTCACGGGATCGAGGATGTGGGCATTTTTCATATCCGTGGCCAGTCGCACCTCGAGTTCCGCGTCGATCCTCTCAAATGCCAGCGATGGGGCGTCCAGACGGCCGACGTCAATAACGTGGTCCAGAGCGCCTTGGGCGCGAAGGCACTCTCTCAAATGGTGGAGGGAGAAAAGCTCTTCGATATTTCCGTGCGCTGGCCCAAGCGCCTCCGCAACAGCGAGACCGACATCCTCGACATTCCTGTCGACATCATCAACAACACGGTCGTGCAGAATCAGGGGCCGAATGTCGTGCCCACGGCCATCGGTTCCGGTCTGGCGTCTCCTTCAGTTGTCGGGTCATTGGCCAATACGTCGAACCCGATCAGCAGCACGCCACGTCTGCGACTGCGCGACCTTGTGTCTCCTGTCGGCGACAACGGTTCACCGGATCCGGAAGGCCAGTTTGAACGACACGGAGCTTCGACGATTTACCGCGAACAGGGAAAGCGGTTGATCGCGATCAAATTTAGTGTGCGCGACCGCGACCTCGCCGGCGCGGTTGCCGAAGCTCAGGAAAAAATCAAGCAGCTCTTCGAGGCGCCCTACCGGGCGGTCTGGAGCGGCGAATTCGAGGAGATGCAGGAGGCGGAACATCGCCTGATGTTCATTGTGCCCGCTTCGCTGGCCATGATTTTGATTCTGCTCTACATCGCCTTCCGCAATGTGCTTGACGCGGTGATTGTCTTCTCGAATGTGCTCGATCTCTCCATCGGAGGTGTTTGGGCTCTGCTGCTCACGGGAACGAACTTCAACATCTCGGCGGCCGTCGGATTCATCTCGATTTTCGGCGTGGCCATCATGGATGGGCTGTTGCTCCTGGCTTATTTCAATCAAATGCGACTGCAAGGATTGCCCGTCGAGGAGGCCATTATTCACGGTGCCGAGAAGCGGGTTCGACCCGTCATGATGACGGCCCTCACGGCGATCTTTGGACTGCTTCCGGCGGCGCTCTCGACGAAAATCGGTTCGCAAACGCAACGGCCGTTGGCGATCGTTGTGGTGGGTGGAATGATCACCACGCTATTCTTGACCCGCTATCTGATGCCCGTGCTCTATAGTTTTTACGGTCACCGTGAACCACCGGCCTCGGCCGGTCATATGGCGCACTGACAGTCCGAATCCGTTGGTCGAAATACGAATTGGCTTGGCGAATCCCTCGTAGCTTCGCGGCCTCCGTGCCACGGCCCGTCGCCACTTGCCTGTACAATATCTGGTCATTGTGGCCAAGTATTGGATCTCAGCTCATTGACATTCGATTGTTGCGGCTCCGACGGGTGCATTGTATCCTCAAGCATCGGATGGACTTACGAAACCTTAATGTTTGACCCAATTTCCGGCATTGCAAATGCTGTTGAGTTGTAATCGTAAGGGATTGTGAATAAGTAACTTCCATCTTGGAGCTGACCTACCTACATGTGTTCGGGCTCAAACCCGGCGACCATCCTGGTCGTGGAAGACGATGCCGTCCTCGGCGAGGTGCTTGGGCGAATCCTGACGCAAGATGGCCACGTTGTCCGGCATGCCCTGCAACCTGATGACGCGCTTGATCTCATTAAGGATTGGACGCCGCGACTCATCCTTCTTGATGCCTGCCTGCGTAACGGAGCAGGGCTGAAGCTGGCCGAAGAACTTCGCGCCCGCTTTCCCGGACTTCCGATCATCTTGTTGACCGCCTCTCCGGCGAGCGAGTCAGAGTTTCCAGGTTGGGCGGCGGGACGTCTGCTCAGCAAATCGATCAACTTGCCCGATTTGCGGCGGATTGTGACAGCGGCTTTGGGTGACCAAGAGCCGCAGGCATCCACAGCCGCTGCGCCTCCAGAGGTTGCGACGCCCGCCATAGTCCAGCCTCCGAGCACGCAAGTTGCCCTGGCTCGACCCGAGCGAAGTGTTAAGGAGTGGTCGATGCGTTTGTTTGAGTCGAAGTTCGTCAAGGGCGCTGCTCTTGTCGTTGTGCTGGTGATTGCCATTATTGGCTTGGCCGCGGCGAGTAAGACGATGTCGCCGGCCGTCGCCGATTCGGAGAAAGCGACCTCTGACGAAAAGCCCGCATCCACCGCGGCAGTCGCACTTGTCCCCGCTCCGCCACATACACTGGAAGTTCCCGAAGACGTCCGCTTGGCCTTGGGCATCCGCAAAGCGGGCGTGGATCAAATTGCCGTAGCGCATACGCCGACCTGGATGCGGCCGCTGATCATGCCTGGTTCGACGATGCTGGACCCGACCCGGATTATGCGAATTCGTGCGTTGTTCGCACCCTCCCCTTCATCTCCCAAAGTCATCGAGATCGGACAGATCAAGGAAGACCCGGGAGTGACGGGAACCGGTCAGACCGCAATGAGAGAGCTGCGTTCGGGCGATCGCGTCACAAAGGGCGACTTGCTGGCCGCTTTTTACAGCGTTGACGTCGGCAACAAAAAGAACGATTTGATCGACGCCACTTTGCAATACAAGCTCGATACCCAGATTCTGAACGGCGCAATGGCGAAATCGGAATCGGTTCCGTCAGTCTATATCTGGCAGTACGTCAAAAATGTGCAGGGCGATATCAGCTCGATCGACAGGGCCGTGAACACGCTTCGGACGTGGGGCATTTCGGAAGAGGATATTCAGGCGGTTCGTGATGAGGCGGACAAGATCAAGCCGGAAGATGTCCGCAAACGCCTCAAGCAGCATACCAAGGCCGACTTCGACCGTTGGGCGCGCGTGGAAATCAAGGCTTCCGACGACGGAATCATCCTCGATCGCAATTTTTCCTTGCACGAAGGCATTGTCGACAACACGACCCCTTTGTTCCAGATCGCCAAGCTGGAACAAGGAGGCACCGGGCCCCGGTTGATGGTCACTGCCAACTGTCCAGAAGACGAGCTGCCGCTTCTGGATGCCTTGCCCGCCAATCAGCGGCGCTGGAAAGTCACGACCGTGGGCAGCCCTCCGATTGACGGATTCATCGACGATATCAGTTTGCTCATCGATCCAAATCAGCACACCGCGGTCGTCAAAGGTCATTTGGACAACAAGGAAGGACGAATTCGCGGGACTCAATTCGCATCAGCCTTGGTCGAGTTGCCGCCTCCCAAAGACGTGGTTGAAGTGCCGACCAACGCGGTGATCGACGATGGACAGCAGTCGATCGTCTTCGTCCAGACCGATGCGGAAAAGCAACACTACACGATGCGCCGCGTCGAATTGACGAACCGCTTCGATAAGACGGTTTTTGTCCGCAGCAAACCCTTCACAAAGGGCGAAGAGATTACGCCCGAGGAAAGCGAGCTGGGGATGCTTCCCAAGCAGCCGCTTTTACCCGGTGAACGCGTTCTGGAATCGGGAGTGGGAGAACTGAAGACGGCCTTGGTCGACAGAGAATCCCAACCGCAGAACAAAGCCGCCGAAGGGAAGTGATAGCAGCCACGGGCCCGACACTCCTCGCTGTGCGCGTTTCAAAGTTGCCGCGCGAAACTCGGGCGAGCGTTTTTCAAAGCTCCAAGACGGAGACTGAGTCGTGGTTCGCAAACTAATCGCGTGGGCGCTCGATAATCCACTTGTCGTACTCTTGTTGGCGGCTGCGCTGACAGTGATGGGGATATATTCGTTCCTCTACGTCAACGTCGAGGCATACCCGGATCCTGCCCCCGCCATCATTGAAGTGTTCGCGCAGTTTCCCGGCGCCTCCGCAGAGGAAGTCGAACGCCAGGTGACCGTTCCGCTGGAAGTCACGTTTGCCGGCATGCCGGGCCTGAAGGCGATCCGCAGCAAGTCGCTCTACGGACTAAGCGACCTCAAGATGAGCTGGAACTACGGCGGTCCGTACACCTACGAGGCCGGACGTCAGGAGGTCATCAACCGCCTGGCCACGATTTCGCAACCGCTGCCGACCGGTGTCACGCCGCAGATTTCGCCCGAATCTCCCACCGGCGAGATCTACCGCTATGTGCTGAGGACGCCCAAGGATGCGTCCGGTGCCGAAGTTTATACTCTCAACGACCTCAAATCGCTGCAGGATTGGGTGCTGGAGCGCGAGTTCCGCAACGTCCCCCGAATCATCGATGTCTGTGGCTGGGGGGGAACGGTGCGTCGCTATGAAATTCATCCCGACCCAGATCGAATGCGACGTTACGGGATCACGTTGGCCCAACTGCAATCGGCCATCGCCAACAGCAACGCGACGGTCGGCGGCGACTATGTCAATCAGGGACAGGTCGCGATGACAGTTCGTAGCGTCGGCCAGTTCGGTGGAGCAGCCGATCCGGTGACGAAGGTGCTGGGAATGAAGAATCCCGTCACGGCCGCCGCCATGCTCCGCGCCGAAGAACGCCGTCGGCTCAACGACATTCGCTCGCTGGTGATTACCTCGATCAACAATCAGCCGATTCGCGTTGAGGACGTCGTCGAGGGAGGCCGCGCGTCTGATAGTCAATTGGGTGAGCGGGGTGTCGTCGTCAGCCACCAAACACGGCTCGGCCGCATCGGGTATTGGAAGGCTGACAAAGAACGCCCATCAGGCTCTCCGCTCAGCATCGCGCAAGTGGGACACGACGAGCCCGATAAGGTCGAGTCCATCGTTCTCATGCGCAAAAACGAAGAGACCTTGCCCGCGTTAAAGGACGTCAAAGCGAAAGTCGCCGAGCTCAACGACCCGGACGGCGGCCGCCTTTTGCCGGGCGTCCAAATCGAGACGTATTACGATCGGACCGAGTTGCTGCACGTCACGACCGAAACCGTGCGTGAAAATCTGGTCGTCGGAATGGCGCTGGTGGCGGTCATCCTGTTGATGTTTCTCAGCAACGTTCGCAGCGCGCTCATCGTCGCCATCAATATTCCGTTGGCTTTGCTGTTCGCTTTTACAATCCTCTTTCTGCGAGGAAAATCGGCTAATCTGCTCTCCATTGGAGCCGTCGACTTCGGCATCATCGTCGACTCCTCGGTGATTATGGTGGAGAACATCTACCGGCATCTCTCCTCGGGCGAATACGCTGAGCTCTCGCTGAAGGAACGGATCCTCAAGGCTTCGCGTGAAGTCGAACGGGCCCTTTTCTTCACAACGGCGATCATGGTCTGTGCCTTCGTCCCTCTGTTTACGATGCAGGGGCCCGAAGGTCAGATCTTCGGACCGATGGCCGACACGTACGCCTTTGCCTTGGGCGGCGCGCTGCTGTTGGCACTCACCGTTGCGCCGGTCTTGTGCCTTTTGATGTTCAAAAACTTGCAGCCAAGTCCGGATAACTGGCTCGTTCGCTGGATGAAGGCGGGTTATCTGCGCAACCTCAGGTTCTGCCTGGAGCACCGCTGGTTGACAGTCGGCGTCATGGCAACGCTCCTCATCGGTACGATCATCATGCTTCCGATGCTGGGCCGCGAATTCATGCCCGCACTGGAAGAGGGCAACCTGTGGATTCGCGGCACCGCGCCGCTCAACATCTCGTTGGAACGACATACCGAGATTTCCCAGCGGGCGCGGGCAATCATGGCCACCTATCCCGAGGTCGAGTCGATCGTCAATCAACTCGGCCGGCCGGATGATGCGACCGATACCGACGGCTATTACAACAGCGAGTATTTCGTCCCGTTGCGTCCCGAAAAGGAATGGCCCAAACTCATCAATGACAAGAGCTGGCGGCGATGGATCTTCGGTTCAACGCGGGCGCGCACCAAAGACGAGATTGTCGAGGCCATGAACGCGGAGCTCGAAGCGAAGTTGCCCGGAATCAACTGGAATTTTTCGCAAAATATCCGCGACAACGTGATGGAAGCCCTCTCGGGCATCAAGGGCGACAACTCCGTTAAGATCATCGGCCCCGACCTCGACCGTTTGGAAGTCTTGGCGACCAAGACGAAAAATATCCTGCAGCAGGTGCGGGGAATCGAAAACGTCGGAATCTTCCATATCCGCGGCCAATCCCACTTGGAGTTTCGCGTCGACCCCAAGAAATGCCAGCGCTGGGGAGTTCAAACCTCGGACGTCAACAACGTGGTTCAAAGCGCCCTGGGAGCGCAGGCCCTCTCGCAGATGATCGAGGGAGAACGGCGGTTCGACATTTCAGTCCGATGGCCGAAAAAACTCCGCAGCAGCGAGACCGATATTCTCGACATCCCCGTCGACATCGGTAACAACACGGTCGTGCAGAGTTCCGGACCTGGAAACATTCCTTCGGCGCTTGGCAGCGGCCTGGCAAGTCCTTCCACCGTGGGTTCCACAACCAATACGAGCAATCCCCTCAGTAACACGCCGCGGCTGCGGCTGCGCGATCTGGTCTCACCCGTCGGCGACGACGGTTCGCCGAATCCCGACGGACAATTCGAGCGGCATGGCGCTTCGACGATCTTTCGTGAACAAGGCAAACGGCTCATCGCGCTCAAGTTCAGCGTCCGCGACCGCGATCTGGCCGGTGCTGTTGCCGAGGCACAGGCCCGGACCGCGCAAATCTTCGAGGCTCCCTACCGGGCGGTGTGGAGCGGCGAATTCGAGGAGATGCAAGAGGCCGAGCAACGGCTGATGATTATCGTCCCTCTTTCACTCGGAATGATTTTCATTTTGCTCTACATCGCGTTTCACAACGTGCTCGACGCCATCATGGTCTTCTCTAACGTGTTGGCACTTTCCTTGGGCGGCGTGTGGGCCCTGTTGCTGACAGGGACCAACTTCAATATCTCGGCGGCGATCGGCTTCATCTCGATCTTTGGAGTCGCCATTATGGACGGGTTGTTGTTGATCTCTTATTTCAACCAGATGCGGTTCCAAGGTCTGCCGCTGGAAAACGCCATCCTGCAGGGAGCCGAAAAGCGGGTCCGGCCCGTGATGATGACCGCTTTGACGGCGATTTTCGGCCTCTTGCCGGCCGCCCTCTCGACCAAAATCGGCTCGCAAACTCAACGGCCCTTGGCCATCGTCGTTGTCGGGGGCATGATTTCGACCCTGTTCCTGACTCGTTATTTGATGCCCGTGCTTTACAGCTTCTACGGCCATCGCGAACCGCCGGCCTCCGCCGGCAACATGGCACACTAAGGCGAAATGGGCCGGAGGCGGAGAAGCCCAAGGCACGCTCCGCATTCCGGCGGTTTTGGCTCTTCCCGCTTCGCTTGGCATCAGTCGCTCGCCCCTGAGAGACCTCGGCGCCTAAAATACTTCGGCGTTGCTTTGTGTCTCGGGCGGTCTACGAAACTGGACCGAATCGCTGCCTTGTGCTTGTGAAGCCAGGAGCGTGCATGCGACCCCGCGTTTGGCTCGTATTGGTCCTTTCCTCGCTCGTCATCTGCAGTGGATCGTTGCAGACCGAGAGTGCCTGCGCAGCCGATGGCGTCCCAGAGTTGTCGTCGGCTCAAGTCAAAGACTCCATCGAGCGCGTGCAAAAGTTTTTGGGTACCATCCAGAACGGCGATGGCTCGTTTGGCTTCAAGGCGCCCGGTCCGGCCCTGTATTACGGCAACACGGGTGTGACCGGCCTGGTCTTGCTCGCTCTTTTGAGCTCGGGACTTCCCCCCGATCATCCAGTTGTCGCCGATGGATTGACGTTTCTGCGATCCGCGCGCGATCCGCAGGGGGGATTCGAAACTTATCAATGTTCCGTGATGCTCATGGCCCTGGCGGCCGCGAAGCAAACAGATCGGGACATGCTGAGACTTCAAAGCCTGGCTCACCGGCTCGACAGCTTTCAGGTGCTGCGGGGTGCGCACGTGGGCATGTGGAATTACGGTCACGGCCTGGGAACCGAGGACAACAGC
>CAYWOV010000057.1:0-6096 GCA_964459965.1 uncultured Planctomycetaceae bacterium
GCGATTCTCGTGCTGTTGCTCGAAGTCGGACTGGCCTCCGGAAATCGGCGATTCGTGCAGCGCGTGATGATGTTCGGGCCGTTCGTGCTCTTATTGGCCGTGCCTTGGAGAGAAGGGACGGTCTTTCGGGAGTTCTTCCACACATTTGTCGCGACGATCGGTTCGCCGCTGTGGTGGACGACGTGGCTTTTGCTAACGTTTTACGGTTGGGCCTGGCTTCGCCGGGTGCCGCTGGCAGCCAGCTTCGGGCTGGCCGCCGGAGCGCTGCTGTCCGTCATTGGTCGACGGACAATTGATGTCGACACGCTGGTCCAGCCGGTGCCGTGGCCGTTGCTGGTTATTGGGGCGCTGCTACTCGTGCGGGGCGTTCGCCTTCGTTCGTCGGCGGTCTGCACGGCCGCGGCGCTCGTGGTGACGGTTGGTTTGTGATGGCTGTTGCCCGCGACAAGGTTCGCGGAGTTGCGGACGCCAATCTCTCTCAACGCTTTGGGGCTTGCCATCCTGGCGTTCGGCCTGGCCTTTCATGACCCGTTCGCGTGGATGCTGCGCGCGTTCGGTGCGGCGCTGTTTCCGCTGGCGACTTTGCTTGCAGTCACCGACAACGCGACCGATGTTCCTCAATTGTGGAAGATTTCCTACATCGTGGTGTTGGGGATCACGTGCCTCTCGATCGCCGGATATTGGCGCAACCGCTGGTTTCTGTACGGATTTGGAGGAATCGCGGGTGTGATGTTGTACGCCAGCGTGGCGATCGGATTTCGGCGCGCCACCAATATCCTCGGCCGCGATGCGATGACCGCCTTCCTGTGGAGTCTGGGCACGCTGCTTCTGGCGTTTCTGATTAGCGCGCAAAAGGCGCGCTGGCTCCCACGCAAGCTCTTGCCTTGGTGGCATAACGGAAACGGGAAGCCGATTCCGTTGGGAGCCGAGTCGCCCAAGCCCGTCAATGGATTGTCGCCCGACGCGCTGCCCTAAAGATTGTGTAAGCCAGAGGCTTACTTCCGGACCGGTTCCAAAGTGCTCGCAGCACTAAGTTGGCGACTTAAGCTGAGCGTGGCGGAAGCAGTCAATGAGATGGTCATTGACCATGCCCACCGCCTGCATGAAGGCGTAGCAGATCGTCGTGCCCACGAACTTGAAGCCGCGACGCTTCAGGTCTTTGCTCATCGTGTCGGACTCGGGCGAGCGGGTACGGTGATCGCGCATCGATTTCCATCCGTTTTGATGCGGCCGGCCGCCGACGAAAGACCAAATGTATTGATCGAACGTGCCGAATTCCTTCTGCACGGCGAGAAAGGCCTTGGCGTTCAGGATGGTCGAGTCGATCTTCAATCGATTGCGGACAATCCCCGCATTGGCGAGCAGGCTTTCACGTTTGCGTTGACCGTATTTGGCGATCGCGGCCGCATCGAAATCGTCAAAGGCCTTGCGGTAGTGATCTCGCTTTTTGAGGATCGTTTCCCAACTCAGGCCCGCCTGTGCCCCTTCGAGAATGAGAAACTCGAACAGTAGCCGGTCGTCGTGAACCGGAACGCCCCATTCGGTGTCGTGGTAGGCGATATTGGGTTCGGCCTTCGCCCAAGGGCAGCGTCGAAGTTCGCGTGGTGGCTCAGTCTTTGCCATTTGCTTGTTCCGCACGATTCGACCTCAAGTGTTCATTCACAACAGCGGCGGTTGCGCAGCCAGCGCGGCAGATCAGTGCAACGCCAGTCTATCGGCCCGCTTGACCTGCCGTGCTTCGCAAGCGACCTTACACGAGACACCATCTGCACGCCATCACGAAGATTTTCGCTCGGCCGGGAGATAGAAACCTTTATGAACTTCGAGACCCGTTGCGTCCACGTCGGCGTCGATAAGGACTCCGCCTACAAGAGCTGCATCACGCCCATTTATCCGTCGTCCACTTTTGCGTGGGATGATCTCGAAACCAATCGCGGTTACGACTACACACGCAGCGGCAATCCGACCCGAAAGGCGCTCGAGGAAAATATTGCGTCGCTCGAAGGGGGGATCGACTGCAAGGCGACGTCGACCGGCATGTCGGCCATCACGGCGGCCCTGCACTTGTTTCAACCGGGCGATCACATCATCGCGGGACACGATATTTATGGCGGAACGTATCGGCTGTTCTCGGACATCTACTCAAAATGGGGCTTCAAGTTCTCGTTCGTCAACATGGGTGACCCGGAGAACGTTCGCAAGGCGATCACTTCGACCACCAAAGGGATTTGGCTCGAAACGCCCAGCAATCCGCTGTTGAATCTCGTTGACTTGGCCGCCATGGCGAAGATCGCCCGCGAAGCCGGCGTGGTCACGATCGCCGACAACACGTTTATGTCCCCCTATCTGCAGCGGCCGTTCGAATTCGGGGTGGACGTCGTGATCCATTCGACGACGAAATACCTCAACGGCCATTCCGACGTCGTTGGCGGCTGCGTGGTCACCCGTCATCAGCCGCATGCTGAGCGGATCGCATATATTGTGAACGCGCTGGGCGTCGCTTGTTCGCCGTTCGACGCGTGGCTTGTGTTGCGGGGCATTAAGACGCTCGGCCCGCGGATGCAGGCGCACGAGCGGGGAGCGCTCGCGGTCGCCAAAATGCTTAGCGAACATTCCACGGTCGAGCGCGTGTATTACCCTGGGCTGCCCAGCCATCCCCATCACGAGTTGGCACGGCGACAGCAGAAGGGCTTCGGCGGGATGGTCAGCTTCGATGTCCGCGGGAAACGGTCTGATACCGAACTCGTGCTTTACGGAACAAAACTCTTCCAGCTCGCCGAATCGCTGGGCGGAGTCGAATCGCTGATGGCGTTCCCCGTCACGATGAGTCATGCCACCATGTCGGAGGAAGCGCGGCGGAATGCCGGCATCACCGAGCAAACGATCCGTCTTTCGATCGGCATCGAGCATCCGGACGACCTCGTTGCCGATCTTCGCCAAGCGCTCGGAGGTTGAGTTCAAGCCTGTCTCGATTGGCGATCCGAAGCGGAAACGCTAGAAGTCGTTCTGTCGCCAATTGTTGCGTGGCAATGCTTCCTCGAAGAATTGCTTAATCCGGCCGAAACCCCGTCTCGACAGAATTTGCAAGAAGGCTTATAGTTCACCGCTCGCCTCTCCCCACTCGAATCATCTCCTCGCCTAGTTTCGACGTTGTGTACTCACGACGCAGAAGCCAACAAACCGAACTGATTTCGCTTTAAATTCTGAGTCGCATCTTGCGCAGCTCTGACAATCTGCGCGCGTGCGTTCAAACAGGGTCTCCATGCGCGTCAAACGACGATGGCAACATCGATCGCGAGCCGGGCTGATCGCTCTGGCTACGCTGTCTACGTGCGCGTTCCCCGCTGGGTGCCAGGGGCCGCCGTTCGAACACGTGGATGGAGCCTCGGCGACGTTTAACGCGAACCATATTCCAACCGTCGACCGTCAGCCGCCTACCGGTGCGTCCGGCTCGCAAACGGAAACGGCCGCGGCCGCCGCCGGCGAATCGGCGAAGTCGCCGGCGCCATCGTCCGCCGCCGGCAATGACGCGCTTGTAGTCGAGAATTTGAATCTCGGCCATCGCGAGGCGGCCCTCAATCGTCTCGATCAGGCCGAGGCCTACTATCGTCGTGTGCTGGAGATTCAGCCGAATAATGCAATCGCGAATCATCGCCTGGCTGTTATCGCCGACAAGAATCGCGATTTCGCGCGGGCCGAGCACTATTATCTCACCGCCCTTCGACGCGACGCTCGCGACCCCGATTTGCTGAGCGACTTGGGATACTCGTATTTGTTGCAGGGTCGCCGCGAAGATAGCGAGCGGTGCCTGTTGGCGGCGACGCGGCTCGATCCGTCGCACCCCAAGGCTTTGCACAACTTGAGCCTGCTGTACGCCATGAGTGGGGATTACGATCGCTCATTCGACGCTCTGCGCAGGGCGGTCGGCGAGAGCGAGGCGCGCGTCAAGATCGCCCGTCTCTTCCCCAATGGACGTCCGCGATCGGCTGATGGCGACGCGATGATCGCCTCATTCCAACCTTCTGAGTCGCACGACGGCGCTTCACCCGCCGCGGTCGACTCTGCCGCGGTGAACTCGACCAAAACGTCAAACTTGGCTGCCCCGCGGCCCACGATCGCGGCGACCGGAGCAGGGCCAGTTGCGAACTTCGACTCCAACGCTGCGCCACCAACCACAGTGCCACCGACCACGGCGCCGCCGGCTCGAATTCCGAGTGCGGCGAGCGGTCGCGTTCCCGACAGCGAGATTAATGAGATTTTCGCAGCGATTGACCGAGAGCCCCCGCAGGAACAGCCGGCGGGCTCGACCGCCGCTGTGCCGTCGACGGTCCCAAATGCGCCCACCGGGGCACCTGATGGAGGGATTTCCGGTTCCGACGTCACGCCGCTCCAGGCCAAGCCGAGTGCCGATCCGCTGGCATCAATGCCGATGTGGTCACCGCCGCCTGCCTCATTGTCGCCGCCACAGAAGTCGACTGCGGCATTCGAATTCGATGACGTAGCGCCCGCGCCTGCGCCAGCCACGCAGCATCCGCGGGCAATTGCCACGGGAATCATGCCCGCTAGCGATAGCACTCCGTCGTCCCAAGGATCCGACAAGGGCGATGCAATGAGCCAGTTTGAGGCGGAACTCAAAAAGGACAAGCCGGCGAGTGCGGGGCGCACGAATTCCAACGCAGCCATCGCGCGGGATCCGTTAATCGTGGCTCGACCGAATGGCAATCCGAGCGGCAAAGCAATTCAGGCCAAGCCCGTCGACGATGGAACCTGGCCGGCGCCGTATGGGGCCGTGCCTCCGATCCGCATTGAACCCCGCAGCAATCCGGCACCCCTATTTGAACCGGTCGAGGGCTTCGGGCCGACCAATGATTTTGCGCCGGGTGACAACGGGTCGACTCCGGCCTGGCCGATCACCAATGGAAATCCCGCGCCTCCGGCTGGAGAGGGCGGCGAATCGGGTCCCGTTATTCGCCCGCGGCCATCGAATTAGATTGCCAACAACGTATTGCGCGACGTGCCGCGGATCATCCCGTCAGCAGTTGCTGCTCGAGGGAACCGACCAGTTCACCAAGCTTCCAGCTTTGGGCTGCAATTCGGAACGTGGCTTGTGAATCCAGCATGGTGCGGACGCGCTTCTCAGCCGACATCACCGTGCTGTGATTGCGTCCGCCGAAGTACTCGCCGATTTCGCTGTAGGCGGCCTGTGTCAACTTGCGGGCCAGGTACATGGCGAGCATCCGCGGCTGGCTGACCGAACGGTTGCGGCGCGGCGAGCGCAGCTCGGCGGGTTCCACCGCAAAGAAGCGGCAGACGGCCTGTTCGACGTCAGCCACCCGAATCACTCGCACGCAATCACGCTCGAGATCGGCGAGAACGTGACGGGCGGCCGACAAACCGACCGGCTTGCCCGTCACCTGGCCATAGGCTTCGAGGCAATTGAGCGCCCCCTCGATCTCGCGGACACTCGTGCGAAAGCGCTGGGCCACGAGTTCGAGCACGTCGTCCGAAACGCGAATCGTCGAACGGGCCGCCTTGCGGGCGACGATGGTGCGTCGCGTCTCCAAATCGGGCGATTCCATGCGGCACACAATCCCCGCGATAAAACGCGTCACCAGCTCTTCGCTTAATTTGGTCAAGAGCCGGGGATGGCGGTCCGCGCTCAGCACGATTTGGCGCTCGTGCGATTCGAGCTGCCGGATCGTATGCAGGAACTCTTCTTGAATGACGCGCTTACCGTCGAGGAAATCAACGTCGTCGATCACCAACACGTCGACGCTGCGAAAGCGTTGACGGAAACTGGGAAGCGAACGATCGCGCAGGGCCTGCGTGAAATGATTCGCGAAGCCCTCCGCTGACATAAACAACACGTGCAACCCCGGGTGACCCGTGCGGAGCAGCCGATATGTCGCCTCCAGAAGGTGGGTCTTGCCGGTCCCCACGCCGCCAAAGAGCACGAGCGGGTTATACCGGCTGCCCGGCCGCTCGCAGATTTGCAGCACGGCGGTCAACGCCAACTCGTTTCCCGGGCCTCTCACAAAGTCGGCCACATCGGCAAAACGGCGACCCGGCGGCTGGGCCGAGGCGGCCTTCGCGGTG
>CAYWOV010000057.1:6196-9623 GCA_964459965.1 uncultured Planctomycetaceae bacterium
CGGCTTGGGCCGCGTCTTGAAATGGATTTGAGCCGACTCACCCAGCACTCGTCGCGCTGCTTCAGTTACCGCCGGGCGAAAGCGGTGCTGCATCCAGGTGAGCAGGAACGGATTCTCGACACCGATCGTCACGTCGCTATCGGAGATTTCGATCGACGCCTTGTTTTGAAACCAGTGGTCGAATGTCTGTGATCCAACAAGCTCTTTGACCTCCTCGAGCATCCCGCGTTCCGGCGAGACAGACGGCACCGCGACGGCCGTTGCGTTGGGCTGCATCTTGCCACCCCTTCTTTGAGCGCGCCGCTCCCTGCAGCCTGAGAACCTGGTCCGGCTGTGTGCGCGCAGCCTGCGACCAAACGTCGAACGGCGCGGACCGTCGCGCACCACGCGCAGACTGTCCCCGTTCATCCAACGAGGATTCCCGAAAAGACCACAGCACTCCGTTGCCGCGTGAAGCGCGGGTGACGGTGAAGAAGCGCGATCGGTCCGTTTTTGAAAAGCAGTTCGCGCCGACGAATCGCTTTGGCACCACGTCGCCGGCTCGAAATCTCACTCACTCCCAGGGAACCGATCCTATCGGCGAAGCGCTGCGTGTCAACCAAAACGATGTTGAATTGTTTTCGCCGCGGCTCAAGGTGGCGAGATGACCGCACCGATCTTCCGGCTGGTTCATCGATTTCGCCGCGGTTCGATTTTTAAATTTTTTCTGAGGAGTGTTTGGGAATTGTGAACGGCGTGTCGATTATCGATTGGCAGCTTGAGCATTTTGCCGGCGCGGCAAGTAAAGATGGACCGCCCGGCGATCGGTCTCTACAAAGCCGAGATCGTCGTAAACTTTTCCGGCATACTCATTTCGAGAATCAACTGCCAACAGAACGGAGCAACGCTGAGACGCACGCGCGGCGACGAGGCCCTGATCCAGCATGCGTCGGCCGAGCGAATTTCCTCGACATTCACGAGCGACACCCAGGTAGACGACCTCCCATGATGACTGGTCGGGATGATCGTTCATGAGCAGCACGCCGGCATCCTGACCGCGCCAACGGAAGAGCTTCCAGCGTGCGGGATCGAATTCGCCCGACATGCGGTGGCTCAGGAGTGATTGTTCGCCGGTGCGCGTTCCCTCGAGTTCCGGGCAATCGCGAGTCTCCAAATACGTGCGCTCGATTAAGCGGGCGAAACGAGCGTCGTTGATGCCCGGCTCATATGTAATTGTTTCGAGCGGCTCTCCGTCCAGAGCCCAAGTCGGCGGGTTGGCGGGCGCGTGGTCCAAGCGACGGACCAAGAACCGCAAATCCGTCAAATGCTGAAAGCCGTTTCGCGAGAGCGCTTCACGTTCTTCGTGCCGGTCGAGTTCGATCAGGCACTGGCCGATCCACGCATCGGCCTTCTCGATCCGGCCAATTACCTCGCGCAAGAGGGCATCGTCGACCTCTGGCGCCGGTTCCTCGTCAGTCTGTGCTGGCGGCCAGACGAAGGCCGTGCGGTCCAACTGCAGCATGAACAGGGTCGAGCCGACGATGGTGCCGTCGACCCGCGCCGTCAACAGACCGTGCTGCAAGATGCGTCCCCGGCGCAAGGCTTTCAATACGTCGGCAATCGAAGATTTCTGATGCGTGGGCGGCAGTTGATTAAACAACAGGCCAAGTGCGCCTTCGTATTCGTCAGCGGTTGCCGGGACGATTTCGATCATTGCAGCCGGCAACAGCCGGGGCCGCAGGGAAGCGCATCGGAAGGGGGACAAGCAGACGAAACGGGAAGCGAACGCACACCCGAGGCGCGTGCCGAAACGGTGCTTAAGAGCCGCTCGGGCTTCTTGCCGTGGCACTCAGGACAGTCGGGCGAGACTCCGTCGCGAACGAGCGCCTCGAATTGATGATCGCAGCGTGTGCACCGATACTCGAACAGCGGCATGGGGCATCCTTTACGAACCATGGCGGGCAAGCGTTTGACGCGATGCCCAGGCCAAGTCCTGCCCCCCCCTCGTGATCAGCGAGGCGGCTCGCTGACCGGCACAAACTCTGGGCTTTGCTCGCGCATCGGGAGTATACCCGATTGGTCGCGCAAGCGGTTATGCCGCGGGTCGCCAAATGGCGCATTCATGGCTTTAGGCAGCGGAGAGCGACTCGGTTCGACGCGGGGCGGATTGGCAATGGGCTGGATCGTTCCGTCCGGCCGCGATTGATCAACAGCCGACGTGCCAATCCACTGGTTCGACGCGACCCAAACCATCGCCGTACATGCGGCCGCGACCGCCAAGGTCGGTGCCCAGCCGCTCAACCGATGCGGATTCTGGCCGGCGTTCGGCGAGGCCAGACGGGCCGACAACTTGGGCCAAAGGCTCTCATCTTCTGCGTTGTAGGCGCGAAGCGGAGCCTGCAAGACCTCAAGACAACTCGACAACCGCTCGAAATGCTGGCGGCAGCCGGCGCATTGACCCAAGTGATTGCGAACCTCCGCGAGTGCGGTTGGCTCCAGGTCATTACCAATCAAAAGCGCAACTTGTGTTTTTGCCTGCTTGCAGTTCATGACGCCACCTTTTCACCGTTCGGCGGGACATCGTTCGGCGGGACAGTCCCTTGCCGCTTCATCCAAAGTCGTTGAAACATGTTGCGTGCCTCGGCCAGTCGCCAGCGGATGGTGGCTTCCTTGCGATTCAAGATGGCGGCGATTTCCGAAGTCGAAAAGTGTTCCATATCTCGCAAAATGAGCACAGTCCGGTATTTCTCAGGCACTTGCTTCAAAACCAGCTCGACTTCCTGGCGGGTGTCGAGCTCGCCGCGGGGATCGGGAGTTTCCGGATCGCTCTGAGTGGAATTCCAATAATCCGTAAAAACCGACCACTTCCCCCGCCGGCGCCGCCGGCGAAGGTAGTCATAAGTCAGGTTAACGCCAATCCGAAACAGCCACGGTCCAAACCGTCGGGACGGGTCAAATTGGTCGAACCGCACAAAAGCCCGCAGGAAGGTTTCCTGCGCAAGGTCTTTGGCTAATTCAGGATCCGACACGAATCG
Source organism: uncultured Planctomycetaceae bacterium (assembly GCA_964459965.1). Classification (GTDB taxonomy): domain Bacteria; phylum Planctomycetota; class Planctomycetia; order Planctomycetales; family Planctomycetaceae; genus DASPSM01. The sequence goes on from CAYWOV010000057.1 coordinate 9,211, forward strand.
AAGCAGAACCCGGACCAGCCGCCGCTCGTATCGCTGCACCAAAACGCCAAAAGCATCCCGGTTGCCGCGACGCGCGTCCTCAACCAGGCGGGCGTCACTGAGAGCCGCCCCTTCCTGTTGAGCACCGCTGGTGAAAAGTTCCGGGTCCGACATGCGATTCCTGCCGGACCGACGCTGTATGGTTCGCATCTACTGGTTCTACGAACCTTCGAGCGTCGGCGTTGGACGATTCGGGCCGCCGCTGGCCCTAACTTGGAGGGCCGACCCCAAAAAGCCACCAACCTCACCCAAATTCTATGCAAGCGCAGTAAACGGTGACAGTGAGTCTTCGCACAACGCCGCAGTCCGAAGTATCGTTCATTTGACGCTGCGGAACGGTTGCAGGCGGACAACCATCGCGCCGGCACGCGAAT
>CAYWOV010000058.1:0-9543 GCA_964459965.1 uncultured Planctomycetaceae bacterium
TTACTTCTACTACGACCCGCAGATGCCCAATCAGGACACGCTGTTCCACGAGGCCACTCACCAGTTGTTTTACGAGAACGACCGCAAAGACCGCGCGGTTGCCATGGACGCGAACTTCTGGATCGTCGAGGGAATCGCCTGCTACATGGAGTCGTATCACGTCGAGAACGGCCAATCGGTCGTGGGCGACCCGAAACACCCCCGCATCCTTGCCGCCCGCCATCGCGTCGTTGTCGACAACTATTACATTCCGCTCGAGCGATTTGCCGAAATGGGCATGGTCGCCTTCCAATCGAGTCGCGAGATCTCGAAGAATTACAGCCAGGCAGCCGGCCTCGCCCATTTCTTCATGCTCTACGAAGGGGGTCGCTATCGCGACGCCCTCACCGAGCACCTCTCCGAAATCTATCGGGCCGGGCCGCGGCAGCGATTCGCTGTCCGCTCACTTGCCGAATTAACGAAAGTCCCGTTCTCGGACCTGGATCAACAGTACGAGAATTACATGCGGCTCCTGCCTGCCGCAATATCGCAGGCCGCCGTCAGGCGGACCTCAGGCGCCCACTGACGTAGACGTCGTCCCCGAGGCGCTCGACGGACAGGGAATTCAAAGCCGAAATCGCGTCGATTTGCGCGAATCCCTTGCCGAAAACGGCTGAGGGCGCCTCGGTGCCTCCGATGATTTTGGGCGCGATGAAGACGTGGACCTCATCGACGTGGCCACCATCAAAAAACGAACCCAGCAAACGGGCTCCCCCTTCCACGAGGACGTTGGTGAATTGGCGGCGACCGAGTTCGGCCAAGAGGCCATCGAGATCAACTCCGTCCACTGTTTGAGATTTGTGCCCCCGGGCGGGCTGCGAAGAAATAATGAGCACTTCGGCTCCGTGCTCTTCCAGACGGCGGATGTTCTCCGCCGGTGCGGCATTCGTAATCGCGACGATGACCGGTACTTGTCGAGCCGTCTTTAGCAACTGTGATCGCGGCGACAGACGCGCTTGAGTGTCGACAACAATCCGCGTTGCCACTCGTGGACCGGGAGGCCGAGCCGTCAGCAACGGATCGTCACGCAGAACCGTCCCGGCGCCGACGATGGTCGCATCCATCCGACCGCGAAGGCGATGCACGATCGCCCGCGATGATTCGTTCGAGATCCAGCGCGAGTCGCCTGTGTGCGTGGCAATCTTACCGTCGAGGCTCATCGCCCATTTGGCGTGAACCCATGGGCGCGCGGTCTTGACCAGTTTCACGAATGGAGCGATCAGGTCGGGGGCATCTTCCGCCAACAAGCCAAGTTCAACATCGATCCCCATCGACCGTAGCCGTTCGATTCCTTTGCCGTCGACTTCGGGAAAAGGATCACGGGCGCCTACGAACACCTTGCGGATGCCGGCTCGGGCGATGGCCTCGGTACAAGGGCCAGTCTTACCCTCGTGGCAGCATGGCTCAAGGGTGACGAAGAGCGTCGCATTCTGTGTCCGATCGCCGGCCTTTGAGATGGCGTCGATTTCCGCGTGCGGGCCGCCGTATCGTTGATGCCAGCCTTCCGCAATCAAATTGAACTCGTCATCAACGACTACGGCACCCACGGGCGGATTGGGCTCGACCAACCCGATTCCACGCGCCGCCAGCTCGAAAGCGCGGGCCATGACCGCGGCGGCATCGCCAAACCGCGCGGGCATGGCGGCTCACTCCTGTCCTGGAAGCCACAGCTTCCCGCCTGAGGGCGTCGGCGCGACGGCCGAGTCGGGCGTCCAGAGCCCACTGGGCGTCGAACCGCCGCCGGCGCTGCTACCCACCAGCAAGTCGGCTGATCGCAGCCATGCGAGCCGCTCGCCGTGCTGTTGGCGGAAAACGTCCAAAATCATCGCGACGTGCGGCACTTTGGGGGCATAGTATTCGGAAAGCAGTCGATAAAGTGCCAGCAGCTCGGGATCGTCCGGATGTTCGGCGCGGAGGGCGAATTCCGTCACCGTCCAAGAGAGGACCTGTTCAAACGCGCCTTGGTCCTTCGATTTCGAGGCGCGCTCCTTGGCCTGCCTGGCGAACGCGATCGCGTCGTCGTACCGCCCGTCGATTTGCGCGATATCGACCAGGTTGTAAAAGACGCGATTCGCGTCGACTTGGTCCAAGCATTGTGGCCGCGCGACAATCTCTTTGAGAACCGCATCAACGAACCGGCGATGCCCGACCAGCGTCGCCCGCCGCTGTGTGTAAACGAGCTGCGCGTCGGTCAGCTTTGAAACGGGGAGCCGATGCAGCTGCATTGGGGAGAGGGCGCTCAGCGTAACCTCGGACGGCTCGACGCTCTTCGGCGGATCCAGATTCAAGCGGCGCAGCAAATCATCGAAATCAAGCCGGCCCCTGAGCCGCTGGACGAGCGCATCCAACACGTAAGCGGCCGCGGTCAGCTTGACTCGAGCGGTCGGGTCGTCTTTCGCCGCTGCCGGGCTTTTGCCTCCAAGCGCGGCCTGCGGCGAGTTGAACCAGACGTCGTCGATAAGATGCCGCCAGCGCGTCTCGATGAGCGTGTGCCGCACCGACGCGGAAGTCTGGGGCGGAAGCTGCCAGGCACGGAAAAAGGGAAGTTGCTCCCGCGGGACCGCTTCGGCCGATTCGTCGAATCCGGCTTGGACCGGTCCCGCGATCTCGTCGCCCGCGAGCCTCCCGACTAACTGCAGGGACGAATCGAACGCCTCTCCTGCATAACCGCGCAAGTAGGCCGCCGCTTCGCGACCGTCCTGGGGGTTGCTGTCGAACACTGTGAGCGTTGCCGCGATAAACGGATAGTCTTCGGGGCTCAGTCGGCCCAACTCCGCCTCGGTCGGCAATGGCTTGTTCTTAACAACAAACTCGCCGGCGACCTCGATTTCGTCCTCTTCTTCCCGCTTAGTTTGCGGAACTCGAGAGAGCCGTTCGTCGCCATCGAGCAATCCCAAGAGTCGCGACGCCGAGCGAATCGGAAAACTAGCCTGGCGGAGCAAAACGGAATCGCTGCTTGTCTTTAGATCCAACAACTGAGCGAGCGTCTCATTCTCGACTGCGAATTCGAAATCAGAGGAGAGGCCCGCCGCCCGGTGTAATGCCTCGGCAGCGCCCGGCTCGTCCGCATCCCAGGCGCGGCACAGGGCGATATTTTGCCACAGAGCCGCGTTCTGCGACTCTTGTTCGGCGACGCGGAAAAAGGCGCGAGCCGCCGGTCCCCAACAGCCATAAGTCGCCAGCGCATTGGCTTTCGAAGCGTCGGCCGCGTGCGGACCGTCGCTGGGATAAACTGTAAGCTGATGCACATTTCGCAACGGATAGGGAACTTCGGGATCCCCGTCCATCTTCAATAGCATGACGAAGACCTCTTCACGCGCCTCCTTATCGAACAGCCGCATCGACAGGCTCAGATATTGCCGAGCCGACATCTCGCACTGCGATTCTTGCAGTACGGCGGCAATCGCCACGGCGAGCACTGCTGCGTTGTGGGGAAAGCGAGTAATGCACTTTTGCAGAGCGCGATGGACCGCCGGTCGGGCCGCCTCATAACCCTCGGCATAGAGCGTCGAAAGAGCGAGCATGGCGAAGGCAGGCGGGTAGTCGGCGTGGTCCTTCAGCAACCGCTCCAGCCGCTCCTTGGCCTGCGCCGGCTCCTGCAATCCGATCAGAACTTCGGCCTGGATCGTAACGACCCAGGGATTATTCGGATGCGACTTGTCGAGTTTCTCCAGGATCGCAAGCGCCTGGCGTGACTGATCGCCGGCCTGAAGGCGTGCCACCTTCGCCATGTCCTCGACAATCGGTGCGCAACAGAACTTGAGCTTCTTGCCGCTGCCGCACGGACAGGGGGCGTAAACGTCGAACTCCATTGGGCGATTTTCCTCGGTCGCATTCTTTCGGACGGTCGCAAAATCGGCGTCGGAATGATCCGGCTGGACACCCCGCGTCACATTCGCACGGAGGGTTCCTCGAAATCAAACGGCCTTGCTGATGGTATCAAAACGCCACATGACGAACCACAAGTGCACGGGCACTCTCCAATTATGCGAGGGTGCCTCGCTCACGGATCCGAGAGCGGCGGATCGCTGTCTGTCTTGCAAAACGCACGGCGCTGGGCCGTCAGGCGTTCGAATGCCGGCTTCGGCGAACCATCCGGCCGAATGAGACCCGCGTGGGGATAATCGTGCGGTGTCCCATCAAAAAAATGCGACCAGAAAATGCCGACGACAGCCTGCTTGGCCATCAACACCGGCAAAACCGAATCGATCCAACTCGCCTGCTCAGCCTCGCCCCAGCCGCGATGCGACGCATCACACTCGGCCTGAATTCCCGGGGCCGCCTGGGGATCGGGTGCCTGGCATTCGGAGGGACAGGCGAGCGTCACGTACAGCGGAATCCCCAAAGTCGCCCAATTGTCCAACATCCGCGACAGATCGAGCAGATCCCGGGGGGACGAGCCGCGCGGTCGAAAACCGACGGCCACCTCCAGATTGACTGCCGAGAGTCCGATTCCCGAACGCAAGAGCGCGTCGACGAATTGCAACGGCGCAAGCCGATGCATCCCGCGAGACTGGTACTCGCCCCAAGGCTGATCGATTTGCACAAGCACTTGGATTTCGTCATCGACCTGCCGCACGACGTCGAGGGCGCGGGCGACGAGCGACAAACGGTCCTCTTCAGAAAGCCCCAGCGCTCCGCCTGTGTTGCCGTTGGCGCAGACTTCCCATTTGCGAATTTGTCCTGCGTACCGCGCAACCGCGGTCTCCACATAATCGCAAACCAGGCTTTGCAGATTTGACGCATCTTTGGCCCATGACCCAAGCCATCGCGGCATCGCATCCGTCGCGAAGTTCAAGAGCGGTCCGCCGCAAACTAGCAGTCGATTCGCCAAACACCACTCGACCTGCTTGTCGGACATCTCCCATTGACGCTCCCCCGCAGCCGACTCGACGTCCCTCCATTCAACGGGGACCGCCGCGGCGGAAAATGTTTCCAAAAACAACCGGTCGAGTCCATTTCCGAGGATCTGGCGGCCCAGGCTGCAACCGAGCGCCGCCGGCGGCTGCGTTGAGCGTTTGCGGCGCGCCGCCATCCGCTGGGCCGCATACGACTTGACGGCAACATCGCCGGCCTCAAAGGCCCATCGCAGCGACTCGGCCGCCAAGGCTTCAGCCTCGGTCGGTTGATCTTGTATGCCCGCCGCCCGACGAAACAGTTTTTGCGCCTCTTGGAGCGGCTCGTGGAACGTGGTCGGAATCGTCATCCCGGCAATTTCCCAGGCCGAAATCTGGTCGCGAACCTGGGCGATCTTGCCGCGCGCCAATTCAACGGTCAGCAAATAAGGCTCCGGCCGCTCAACAAGCGAAGCCGTACAGACGACCGGAGTGCCGTAGCCGGTAACCGGCCAGGCGACAAACAATCGACCACTTTCGGAAACCGCGCGGCGGCAGGTGATGATCGACCCTTCGACGTCGACCCGTGTCGGATAGACCCGCCCGTCGGCCCCGGTGATGTAAGCCCGGTAGATGTCCGGCCAGTTTTCCAAGTGCGGTGGCGAGGAAACCAGAAATCGCATCACCCCCATTCTGATTCCCCGAACCCTTCCCCTGATAGGGTGATGGCGACCCGCGGGGCCGATTGGCCAAGACAGTCAATATAGTGGTCTCGCCATGCCCCTTCAACCGGTTCTTCGCGGGTTAAGCCGGCGTCCCACTCCGAAAACGACCGTCCCCCCGATGGAATCCGCATGGTTGATGAGGTCGCTTGCTTGCATCACAATGACCGTTTTCACGGACGGTCCAAAAGGAAGTTCTCATGCCCCGATCTGTCCTGCTGCGTAGCGAGATTCCCGGTGTTCCCGTCCGGCGCGGCAAAGTCCGCGACGTGTATGACTTCGGCGACCGCCTCCTTTTTGTCGCCAGCGACCGCATCAGTGCGTTTGACTGGGTGCTGCCCAACGGAATTCCGGATAAGGGCCGCGTGCTCACCAAATTGAGCGAAATGTGGTTCGGCCGCTTGGATGTGCCTCATCATTTGCTTTCGATGAATCTCGACGCCCTGCCGCTGCCGGCCGGAGTCGATCGCGACAACCTGGTGGGTCGCAGCATGGTGGTCAAGAAAACGCAAGTCGTGCCGATCGAATGCGTGGTGCGCGGTTACCTGTCGGGCTCAGGCTGGAAGGAATACAAAAAATCGGGATCGGTCTGCGGCATCAAGCTACCGACCGGTTTACGAGAAAGCGACTGCCTCGAGGAGCCCATCTTCACGCCCGCGACTAAAGAGGAATCAGGACACGACATCAACATCTCGTTTGAACAAATGTGCGAGATCGTGGGGCGCGACACGTCCGAACGGCTGCGGACGCTGAGCCTGGAGATTTATCGCCGCGGCGCCGAGTATGCCCGTCCGAAGGGGATCATTATCGCCGATACAAAATTCGAGTTCGGCTCAATAGGCGGCCAATTGATCCTGATTGATGAAGTCCTCACGCCCGACAGCTCGCGTTTCTGGCCGGTCGACGCTTACGAGCCGGGGCAGGCTCAACCGTCGTTTGACAAACAATTCGTCCGCGACTGGCTGGAAACGACCGGCTGGGACAAAAACAGCACGCCCCCGACGCTGCCCGAAGACGTCGTCGAAAAGACCCGCGCCAAGTACATCGAAGGCTACACGCGGTTGGTCGACCAGACCTTTCCTTGGGCCTGAATCGTCGCCATTCCACCGGCACAATGTCTTTTCCGCTCCATTGAGACGACCGACTCCGGTGTGGCCACGCTGCTCGGTCATTTTACACGAGACGCAAAACTCGCCGGCTTACCGTCATCAGCCAGACCGAGCTGGCCATTCCAGTGCGCGTTGGGCGATAGCGAAGGCGGCCTTTGGTTTGGCGATCCTTCGCGCGTTCTCTTTGAGACGTTTCAACTGTGACGGCTCGCGGAGCAGCGGCGCCAGTTTGTGCGACAATGTGGCGACGTTGTTGATCTTCACGGCGGCACCGTTTTCGAGCAGGTAGTCGCTATTACGGCTCTCCTGTCCCGGAATGGGATTTACCACCGCCATGGCCGCGCCGCTGGCAAGCACTTCCGATGTCGTGAGTCCGCCGGGTTTCGAGACGATGATATCCGAGACAGCCATGAGCTCGTCGATCTTATCGGTGAATCCCAGGATTTTGACCCCATGGCAAGCCGGCACACCGACCTGTTCGAGCTGCGCCTTCACCTTTTCATTCCGCCCGGTCACCACGACGATCTCCAAGGGAACGTCGATTTCGAGGATGCCCCGAAAGATCCTTTCGATTGGCCCCACGCCGAATCCTCCTGAAAGTTGCAACACGATCGGCCGATCCCCTACCAGGCCGAATTCCGCGAGGCAGACCTTCTTGTCCTTTGGTTCGCTGAACGCGGGATGGATCGGGATGCCGCTGACGGTGACGTCGCCGGCCGGCACACCCATGTGCCGCAGGTAGGCCGCTCCTTCGTCGGTCGCACTGAAATAGTGATCGCAGGGTTGATTGACCCAGAGCCGATGCGTCTCGAAATCTGTGGTGACTGTAAAGTGCGGCGTGTCGAGCTTGCTTTGCTTGCGGAGCGATGCAATCAGCTCAGCCGGGAGAAAGTGCGTGTTGACCACGATGTCCCACGGCTCGGACCTAAGAAATCGCAAGAGGCTCGCCAGGTTCAGCTTCTCGAGCGCCAACCGCAGGCGATCCGCCTTCCGCTGCGACGAAGGGGGCCGATCCATTAAATCGTAAAAATAGCCCAGCACGTGCGGCGCTTTATTCACGAGGTCGAGGTACGCCTTGCCGTACACGCGGCGGAAGGCGGCATTCGTGAATTCGAGCACATCGATATTTCGCACCTCGGCGGACGGGTCCAACTGACGCAGGGCGAGTTCGACCGCTTGAGCCGCCCGCAAGTGCCCGGCGCCCACGGATGCGGAGAGGACGAGCACTCGTTTCGTCATGAGCGTTTTCCCGTTCGGCCGGTGAAGCGGCAGAATCTGCCGCCCTCAAAATAAAAGAAACATCTCCAATAGGAAAGATGCAAATTGGCGCGAACCGTTTGAGTTCGGCCGGCGTCTTAACTAGGCAAAAATAATCGTCGCAACGACCGCTTTTAAACGGGTGACGTTTCCATGACTTTCCGTTGGCCGAGTTTGATTCAAAAACGCATCGGTGCGGGTTATTCCGCCCAGCGCGAATTTACGCTGGCGGGGAATATGCCGTCGCACCCCCTGCGCTTGTGACACTCGGGCTCCTCTAGCGAGTAACTCTTCAAGGCCCGGTGTCACAGCGACACCAGGCCTTTTTTTGGATTCGGGTTGAGCAATTGCTGGAAATCTAGGGTCGGTAGCTGAGACGGATTAGCACCTAGCTGAAAACCAGGAGACGAGGATTCGAGCGCCTCCCGACCCACTGGCGCTCACGGTGCGCGCCTGCGGCTCGTTCGTCTATCGGTACGAGGATACCGCCCTTTCAAGGCGGCGAGATGGGTTCGACTCCCATACGGGCCACTGTAGTGAGACTTGAAAGAACGGCACGGGATGAAGGGCACCGGGCGCCCGCGTGTCTTGGGAACACGAGAAAGTCGGTTCGATTCCGACCGTCCCGACTAAATGGAATTGAGATGGAAGGAACGCTCGGTGGTGTAACGGAAGCACGTCGCTCTGATAAGGCGGAAGCGGTGGTTCAATTCCACCCCCAGCGATTTTGTGGATATCACAGGTCAGCGTGAAGGAGAGTGTCATGAAGCGTGAAACGCGGCTCAAACGCATCCACGTCCTCATCCGGGGTCGTGGTGTAACGGCAGCACAGCAGACTTTTAATCTGCAAGGTGAGGGTTCGAGTCCGTCCGGCCCCAATTCCTTTTTGCGAACTAGCTTCTTTGCGGGATCAAGGTGTTAGCGGCAGCATGCCTGGCTCTTAACCAGGTCGGTGAGGGTTCAAGTCCCTCTGATCCCACTTTTGAGATGTTTGTTCCTGATAAGCATGGGTCGTCCAGCGGCCAGGATACCGCACCCGTAATGCGGCGACGTGAGTTCGAGTCTCACCCTGTGCTCTCGCTCTTTGACAATTTGGTTCGATCACCAATGCACCCGTGATGTAGCGGCGGCCTGCCGCCTCGCCAGGGCGGACGTGCGGGTTCGACTCCCGCCGGGTGCTCTTTATGGCGGCGGTGCTCCTTTAGAGAAGGGGGTCGCTGGCGCCTTGTGATCGGCGTGTGGGAAAGTTTGGAAATCCGCGTGCTCCGGAAGCACGAGATCGTCGGTTCGAATCCGGCCACGCCGACTCTTTCGCCAAAGAAGGCGAAAGCGGAATGCAGTTTTCGCTATTGGGGCGAAAGAGAAATGCGATTGCGGTGGTGCTCGTGTTGGTACGGGCGGGCGGCTGTTAACCGCTTCGTCGCAGGTTCGATTCCTGCCACCGCAGCTCAGAAGTGAAAACGCAACGTGCTCTTGGCCGAGCGGCAAAGGCGCCGGTCTTCCAAACCGGGTAGGCGGGTCCAACTCCCGCAGGGCACTTTTTAAATCAGTCAAGTCTTAACTGTGTGACGCTCGGGGATC
>CAYWOV010000059.1:0-1258 GCA_964459965.1 uncultured Planctomycetaceae bacterium
GGGCGGCTGAAGCCCGCGGCCATATTGTCCATCGGCCGCTGTTTCGGCGCAAAGAACGGCAGCCAGCGTGTGAAGAGATTTTCGCTCAGCAGGAAATGGTTGGGCTCCATGCACTGATAGGTCGTCGGAAACGCGTGCCGTTCATCGAGAGCCATTAACTCGTGCAGCAGCGTCGTGCCGGTGCGCCAGTGACCGATGATAAAGATGGGAGCTTCTCGAATCGGCGTTTGCTCGACTTTTCTGCCATAAATCAGTGACTGCACGCCGCGGAGCAACGTGTGGAAAAAGGTGACAATCGTCACGTAAACCGCGATGTGCAGATACAACCAGTAGATTTGCAAGCGATTGCGAAAGATAAGACGTAGCCACGCGGAGAAATCGCAGCCCGCCCAGATGGTTGGCAGCCACCACGAGCGTTGAGGGAAAGTTTTGTCCCCAGTCGAGCGACTCGACCGGGCTTTATCGGCGATCATGAAAAATCCGTGCATTTCCGGCGGATCGCCCGTCGCTCAAAGCGCTGGACGACCGACACGATCGGAGTCGTCTTCGTGTTTCGTCCCTTCAGCCTACCATAGCGCGACTTCGCATTGGGAGCCGTTGTTTCTCACGGGACAGATCGTGGGCAAGTCACCCGGTTGCAGGAGTTGTTCCGGTTTTTTGTGGCGTATAAAAAAAGGGACACGACCACCAAAAAAACCACAGAACGCAGAGGCGTGCAGCGAGGCGCCCAACCCGCGTCGCATTGCGGAGAGAGGAAACGTCCGGCTGATTTCAGTACGCGGAGCGCCGAGGCATCGCAAATTCCCCAAGGGAGCGGCGAGTCGGCGTACGAGTTCATGCCGGCAGACATCGCGCGCAATCCACAATGGTTCGCGTCGCGAGGAATGTTCAGACGTCGGCTATTGGTCCGCGTTATCCGCGGCGAGCCCGTGCGGGCTGTGAGGATTTGAGTTCTCGCTCGGCCTCGAACCAATCGCGTTGATCTTCGCCACTCGGGCAGCCACGTTTCTGCCACTTTTGAAATGCCAATTCGGCGATCGCGCCAGGCGTCACGTCGGCACTGGGTGCTGCCGGTGCCGGACGAGACTCGGACATCGCTCGCTTGGCCGGCTGCGCGGCGACGCTGGACGTCTGCTTCGATTCAATCGTGCTCTTTTTGAACATCATCGACTCCTTCCTCAAAAAGAGAGCGGCTCTGAAACACGGCAAATAACTTGCCGGGGAAGTATTCGGCCTCGGCCCCGAGGAGATACCGCCA
>CAYWOV010000059.1:1358-9522 GCA_964459965.1 uncultured Planctomycetaceae bacterium
TCGCCTCGGCGACGACATGGGATGGCAGAAGTTGTGCGAATGCGGAGTTCGCGTGATGCGAATCTGCGACACACACGCAGATTGTCTGGACCCGCGCTATATTGCGTCGCTCGGACGAGCCGTCCGGATGTTGCTCGAACAAGATGAGTCGTGAATGCTTTCGACCTGCGACTCGGAGGCTCTGAATCGCCTTGGCAAGCGTCACTCGGACGATGAAGGATGCGATTCGGATCGCCATTTCATGATTCGAACAAAGCGCTCGGCAGGGGTGCTGCTTGGATCATTCATCACGCAGGCCATGAGTTGGCCATCTGACGAAAATGAAATCCGTTCCGGATAAGCCGGGGAGAAATCCACTTCGACCATTGGCAGAAATAAATCTTCATCCTTTGCCGTGTGCCACAGGGTCAGCACGCCGTGATTTCCCGAAGACGCCATCGTACGCCCGTCTGAGGAAATGGCCAGACCGACCTGTTGGCGGTTCGCGCCAACTAAGGCGAATTTGAGCTGCCAGTCGACTGTATTCCAAACCTTAATCAACCGATCGTCGCCCGCAGTCGCGACCCAACGAGCGAGCGGTTCAAACTGGATGGAATTGATCGAGCTGCTGTGTCCTGGTCGCTCAGAAACCTTTTCTTGGGTCTGCACGTTCCAGACCGCCACGACGTTTGCTGGACCGCTGGCAAAGAGCCACTTTCCGTCGGGTGAAAACGCTGCCGAGTTGCACGCTGCTGCGCGGATCCGCTCGAGGCGTTTACCGGATTTGGCGTCCAACACGTAGAGATCGTCGTGCTTCTCGCTATTGAAGCGGTCGATCGAAGCGACTAAACGACCATTGGGCGACACGGCGATCCTGTAGACATTGAAAGTTGTCCCTAGCCTCCATTCGGATTCACGACCGCCGTCCGTAAGATCGTACAGACGGACGATCCCGCCCATACCGCCGGCAGCCAGGATCGATCCGTCGCGCGAGACGTCAATGCAGGAAAGTTTGAGGCGGGACTGGCCGAGCACGCGGGATTCAAACAGCGAGGTCGCGTCCCACAGGGAGATCGTATGCCCGTCGCTCACAGCAAGACGGTTGCTTCCGGGGATGAACTGAATGTCGTCGATTTCCGTCTTAGGGATCCGAATATCCTTAAAAGACGTGTTGCTGCGGAGACTCCAGGCGGCCACCAGCCCGTCTCTTCCGGCCGTGATCAACTCTTGAGCGGTACGAGAGACGACCATGGAGTAGATATGATCATTATGTGCACGCCACGCCCGCGAAGTTTCTGCGAAGAGGGGCGTCGGCACAGAGCCGGACCCGTCGACGCCGGTCGGACACATGCGAATTATGCCGGCGTCGTCGCACGCAACGATCGATTCACCGCCAGGCGTGAAGGCAACTTGCTGGGCATCGTCCAGCAGGTCAATTTTGTTCGCGAGTTCCCAGGATGGCACCCGCCATATGCGAATGTCGTGCTCGCTCGTAGCGGCGGCGAACAAACTGCCGTCGCCGGAAAAATCGATCGAAAGCAACGGTTTGCCGCCCGCTGGAACTCGGCGCACGATCGTCCGCGTGTTGATGTCCCACACGAGTACCTGTCCGTCGTGTCCGGCCGAGGCCAGGTAATTACCGGCCGGATGAAGGGCGATCGAACCTGCTGTGTCATAATGTCCTTCGAGCACGCCGGCGGATCGTCCCGTCGCCGAATCCCAAAGCCGGATGATCTTGTCCCGACCGGCCGAGATCAGCGTACGTCCGTCGTGCGAGTAGAGAACGTTGAACACCTGAAAAGGGTGTGCCTTGATCGACCGAAGGAGCCTCGCTCGCGATCGCTTCCAATCGAGGGTCCAAAGAGCGATCGTCCCGTCGTCACCCGCGGAAGCCAGAGTCGAGCCGTCCGGGGAGAACGCAAGTCCGTTCACTTCGATCTGGCGCGTCTCGATCGAAAACAAGACGGCGGTCGATGTCGAATCGTAAATGCGAATGACGGCATCTTTTCCGGCCGTCGCCAGGTATTTCGCGTTGGGAGAAAGACAGACGAAATAAACGGCCTGCCGTTCCTGGGCGATTGGACGGTTTGCCATCCGCCCGCGGCGCCAGAGAAATTCCCATTCACCCCCTTGATAGGGCTCGGCGTCAGCGTACGGCCGGTGACGTTCGAGCAAACTGGCGAGGCGTCGGATGTCGCCGGTACGTAACGCCGTTCCGGCCTGCTGCATGTCGGAAACATAGAGGAGTTCGGCGGCCTTGGCCCGCTCGTGCTCTGCCACCAGTTGCAGCTCTCGAGCCTTCACGGCGGCCAAGTCTTTTTCGTTTCCCGCTTGAACCAAAAGAGTATTGGCCGTCGCCAAGTTGTCATTTAAACGATCTAGCCTTGAATTCGATGCGACGAGTGTCACCATCCAGGCGCAAACCAAGAGCATGAACAGGACGACCGAGAACGCCGGAACGGGATGGCGGCGCGACCAGAACCACGCGCGTTCCCACGGCCGGACGCTCCGAGCGGCGACCGGCAATCCCGTAAGGAATCGCTCAAGGTCCTCAGACAGCAAATCCGCGGTCGAGTAGCGGCGTTGCGGCTCCTTCGCAAGGCACTTGAGACAGACAAGCTCAAGGTCCGAGGGAACGTTGTTATTGATCGACTTCGGAGCGGTCGGTTCCTTGGTGCGAACTTGGATCAAAGTATCGACGTCGTCTTCAGACCAGAAAGGCGGGCGCCCGGTCAGCATCGCGTACAGAATTGCTCCTAGCGAATAGACGTCGGAGGCAGGAGAGACGTTGCAGTTGGACAGAGACTGTTCCGGCGCCATGTAGCTCGGTGTGCCGACAAAGGCCCCGTCGCCAGTCAGATCGCTTTGAACATTGATTGGCTTAACCAGTCCGAAATCCGTAACGCGCGGCCGGCCCGCCGAGTCGACGAGGATGTTGGAGGGTTTCAAATCGCGATGCAGGAACCCGCGGGAGTGCGCATAGGCAATCGTTTTTGAAATTTCCTTGAGATATCCGGCTGCCACAACTGGATCAATCGGACCCTTTTTGATGCGATCGGCAAGACTGTGCCCGTCGACAAACTCCATCGAGAGGAAATGCACGCCCTCGATCTCGCCGAATTCGTAAACCGACACAATATTCGAGTGATGCAGGGCGGCCGCTGCGTGGGCTTCGTTGCGAAATCGCGCGATTTGCTCGTCCGTGCTCAGTCGGCCGTCCCGAATCGTCTTAAACGCCACGATCCGGTTCAGGCTGATTTGCCGCGCCTTGTAGACGATGCCCATGCCCCCCTTGGCGATTTGTGCCAAGAGTTCGTAGTCGCCGATCTTGTAAATGGGGCGTTGCGTTTCGCGGGTCCCAACCGAGTCGCCCGTTCGCGTCGGCGGAAGCGTGCTTACTTTATTTGTCGCACCATTCGAGTGGCCCGTTTCTCGAGGCTTGCACCCGTCGACAGTTGAACCCGGACGGGTCGGCGGTAATCTCGCGTCGCTCGGCATCGATGACGGCTCTTCGTCATTGGGCGGGACCGGGCCGCGATTATCGATTCGCCGCGAATCAGGTCGGTCGCGATTTTCGCAGGTGGAATCACCCATGGGCCGACGATTTCGAGCGGGCGATCAATTTGAGATTGCAACGACGAGTTTCAGATTAGGCGGCGTCCCGCCCGCAATCAAGGCAATTTAGTCTCGTGTAGGGACAAACCCTCGGTAGTAGAGCGCGTAAGTTCGATGGTTTTTCGTGTCGATGCGTCAAATTGCCTCGAATTTATACCCGACCGCGCATTGACGACAAAAAATCACTCTGAACGGAACGATTTCTGTTGAGGATGTCATCGTCCAATTGTACGATCAGCGGCAGCTCATAGCGCCTGATCGCTTTCAAAGGTTCCGTGTCAAGCGAGCTAACAGTCACGTCGGATGGAAACGCGTCTTAGAGTTCTTTTCGGTCCTTTGTCGGGACAGATGATCCCAATGCCGGTCGGCGAGCTCATCCTTGGCCGGCATGAAGATTGCCTCTTGGGTCCCCTGAGTGACTTTGTCAGTCGGCGTCACTGTGCCCTGTTTCTCGATGAGGACAGCCTGGCAATTCGTGACCTCGGCAGCAAAAACGGAACGCTGGTCAACGGTTCTCGCATCGGCATGACTCAGAGGATCCTCGTGCACGGAGACATCATCTCGGTCGGTGATCTGCTCGTACAAATCGAATTCGTTCCGACAACGGGTAACGGGACATCGGGAGGAATCGATGCGAAGCCAGCGGCTGCTCCACCAGCCTTAACGGGAACTGGAGTATTCGAGGGGGATACGATTCAAGCTAAAGACCCAATTGTCAACTCCCCTCAAATCGCCCCGCCCGAATCGGCGCCCATTGCGTCTGGCAGTTCGTCGAGCTCACCGGACGATTCCTTGCCAACTTTGTGAGGCCGCGTCTTGGCAGCGACGAATCAGTCTGCCTTATCCGGACCTCGGCCAGACGCAGCCTCTTGCTCTCGCGCCCGCAGCTCTTGCAGAAATTGCTGGGGCGGAGTGAGGAACGCGCAGGGGCGAACGGTGGAAGACAACGATCGAAACCCGGCCAATCCTAAATTAATTTTTATTGTTCCACCTGATACACAAATTCTCGCATATCAAGTAGGATAAGATTGCCTATCAAGAGATCTTCACCGTGAGTCGTCGCGGGAGCGTGAATGGGGCTGCCCTGCTGAACCGCATCAATCGGTTGGGCCTCAGCGGACGTAACCGATAACGCCAGCGCGTTTTTGGGCATCGGAGCGGGTTTCGATCATTCGCGGAGACCTTTCCGCAAACAAGGACAAACTGACGGATCTTGGGCCACGCCGAGGAAATCGGTAGCCGACACGCGCGTGCTGAAGGCGGCGACTACCGTCTCGAACTCCGGAGCGATGCCCGTCGAATTCGCCGGCAAGGCTGTTGGCGAATGAAGGCTGTCCGCGATGGAAAACCGCTCCGTGCAATTCCGAACGCGGCGCACGATACGTGATTTGGTGGCTCTCTCGGCATTACCTGCTGTCTGGGTCAATCGCAAACCGCTCCAAGTCGCTGAAGGTTTGGCAGAGGCGCTGCTCAGCACGCTCCCTGTCGACTTTGTTTATCTGAAATTGAGCCGTCGAGTGTGCGGACATGAGGCGGAGCTGGCCCGCACCAGTTTTCATTCAAACTCCGAAGATCGCACGCGCGAGATCGGCAATGCCCTCGCGCCCCTGCTGATCGGCCCCGACATCCATTCCGTGCAGTCGATATCGAACCCGATCGGGAATGGACCGTTGCGAATTGTCGCGGTTCCGGTGGGGTTTCCTGAGCCAGATGGTTTCGTGGTCGCTGGCTCGAAGCAAACCGACTTCCCCAGCGAGGATGAACGATTACTCCTCGACGTCGGCGTCAAAAACGCGGCGATGGTGTTTGAGCACATCATGGCGGAAGAGGCTCGACACAAGAGCGAACGGCGCCTGGCTGCCGACCTGGCCGACATGTTGCGGCTCCAAGAGGTGAGCACCCAACTCGTCCAGGCCGGCGATTCGAGATCGCTGCTCTTGGAAATCGTCGACACGGCCATCGCCGTGACATCCGCCGAGATGGGCACCATCCAACTGCTCAATCGCGGCTCTGAGGCGCTCAACATCGTGGCCAACCGCGGCTTCGAAAGTCCATTCCTGGACTTCTTCAATTCCGTCCTCGGCGGTCACTGTGCCTGCGGCACGGCCATGCAGCGTGGCGAACGGGTCGTGATCGAGGACGTCAGCAAGAGTCCGCTGTTCACGGGCACGCCCGCGCTGGAAGTGATGCTCGCCGCCGATGCTCGAGCCGTTCAATCGACACCCTTGATCGCCCGCTCCGGCCGTCTGGTCGGCATGCTCTCCACGTACTACCGCGTGCCGCGCCGTCCGGAGGATCGGGACCTTCATTTTATCGATCTCTTGGCCCGCCAGGCCGCGGACTGGATCGAGCGGACACAGGCCGAGGAGGCGCGGCGCCTGAGCGAAGGGCGAATCCGACAACTGTTCTCCATGATGCCGGCTGCCGTCTACACTTGCGATGCCGAAGGCCGCATCGACTTCTACAACCAGCGCGCCGCCGAACTCTGGGGCCGTGCACCCGCGGCCGATGAGAAGTTTTGCGGGTCCTGGCGACTTTATCGCCTGGATGGTTCATCGCTGCCGCACGATCAAACGCCCGCGGCGGCTTGCGTCTGCGATGGCTGTTCGGCGCGAGACATGGCCGTGGTGACTGAGCAGCCGAGCGGGATTCGCGCGGTCGTCAGCGTCAACGTCGAACCGCTGCACGACCACCAAGGTCGCCGTGTCGGCGCGATCAATGTCTTCGAAGACATCACCGAGCGCATGCGGGCCGATCAGGCACTTCGGGAGTCCGCGGAACGGTTACAAACGCTCTCGCGGCGCTTGCTCGAGGTGCAGGAAGTAGAGCGACGTCACCTGGCTCGCGAGCTACACGACGAAATCGGTCAGATGTTGACGAGTCTCAGACTCCAATTGAACTGGACCGGTGAAGTCGCGCCAGACGCCGTGCGGCGGAGGTTCGAAAGCGCACAAAGTATGATCGAGGAGTTGCTCGAGAAGGTCAGGCGGCTGTCGTTTGACCTGAGACCGGCCGAGCTCGATCAACTCGGGCTGCTACCGGCCCTGATCGCGCTCTTCGAGCGATCGACAGACCAGATGGGAGTGAGGATCGACCTCAAGCATCAAGGACTCGAGAGGCGCTTCGCTTCCGAGGTTGAAACGACCGCGTATCGGATCATCCAAGAGTCGCTGACGAATGTCGCCAGACACGCCGGCGTGGCTGAAGCAATCGTGCGAGTTTGGACGACAAGCGACACGCTGGACGTGCAGATCGAAGATCACGGCCGTGGCTTCGATCCGCAAGTCATTCTGGGAGCGCCGCGTTCAATTGGCCTGGCGGGTATGCGAGAACGCGTCGAATTGTTAAGCGGCCGCCTGACGATCGAGGCCCGCCCAGGCGTCGGAACTCTGATCACCGCCGAGCTGCCGGCAAAGGAACAAACGCCGTGGGAATCAATGTCGAGGGAATAACGAAACCGACGACGATCTCGATCATTCTGGCGGATGATCATCCAGTCGTCCGTCGGGGAGTGAGGGCGCTTCTTGAATCGGAGGCGGGGCTCTCGGTCGTGGCCGAGGCCGGTGACGGATTGGAAACCGTTCGGCAAGTCGCGAAATTGAAGCCCGATGTGTTGGTGCTCGATTTGATGATGCCTGGTCTGAGTGGGTTGGAGGTCCTCCGGATCATTCGCCAGCGATCGTCTCAAACGCGTGTCGTTATCTTGTCGATGTACAGCAACAATGCTTTTATTGCCGAAGCGATGAAGAGCGGTGCCACAGGCTACGTGCTCAAAGGGTGTACCGAGAAGAACATTGTCCGCGCCGTGCGCGAGACCGCCGCGGGCAAGCGTTTCCTCAGTCCTCCGGTGACTGAAATCGCAATCGATGCCTACATCGAGCAAGCCAAAGCCGGGCCTTTCGATCCGCATGAAACGCTGACAGTTCGCGAACGCGAGGTCTTGCAGCTTGCGGCCGAAGGCAAGACCAACTCCGAGATGGCCGTGCGTCTCCACATCAGTCCCCGCACGGTCGAGAACCACCGCGCCAAACTGATGTGCAAACTCGGGCTGCAGAACCAATCGGAGTTGGTGTGTCACGCCGTGCGGCATGGGCTGATCGATTTGGAGAAATGAGCATCAATCCAGTCGTCAGACTTC
This sequence comes from uncultured Planctomycetaceae bacterium, assembly GCA_964459965.1. Classification (GTDB taxonomy): domain Bacteria; phylum Planctomycetota; class Planctomycetia; order Planctomycetales; family Planctomycetaceae; genus DASPSM01. Next base: position 9,091 of record CAYWOV010000059.1, read on the forward strand.
TATCACCACTTCCTCCAACTCACTTTGCCCCCTCCGTCCGAGAACCGTGAGATCCTCGCCAGGATTTTGAGTAGTTCCGCGGATTGACAATCTGGACAGGACGCAGGACGATGCCCCTCGATTGTGACTGACGGCGAACGCAAGCGTATTGCCTCTCGGCTTAGTTACGTTAGCGTGTGCCGATTTGCTGAAAAGCGCATCAAACACGGGCGAGGGCCGTCTGGGTGATAATCGAGCGCACGATCTTCATTGTCGAGCAGGATGCTGCTGCGCGCGCATCCGTTGCCGCGTTGGTGGCATCGATGGAAGTTAAAAGCGAGGAGCATGACTCCGGCGAGAATTTCCTTTCGGCCTACGATCGGGCGCGAGGCGGTTGTCTCGTCTTGGGGATCCGGCTGCCGGGCATGTCCGGCCTGGAATTGATGGACGTCA